>NZ_JBSHDU010000029.1:0-98432 GCF_053616475.1 Streptomyces sp. NPDC055815
ATCATGGGCCTGGCCTCGCCCGAGTCCGCGATCCTGTCCGCCGTCATCTTCAACGCGCTGATCATCGTGGCCCTGGTGCCGCTCGCCCTCAAGGGAGTGCGCTACCGGCCCTCCAGCGCCGACTCGATGCTCCGCCGCAACCTCGGGCTGTACGGACTGGGCGGCCTGATCGCCCCGTTCATCGGCATCAAGATCATCGACATCGTCCTCTCCCTCATCCCCGGAATCGGCTGACCACGATGAACAACTCCGTAGGAAACACGGGCCGCGTGCTCTGGGCCGGTCTGCGCGCCCTGCTCGTCCTGACCGTGATCACCGGCGTGCTCTATCCGCTCGCCGTCACCGGCATCGCCCAGGTGGCGTTCCCGGGCCAGGCGAACGGCTCCGAGGTCAAGGACGCGAGCGGCAAGGTCGTCGGCTCCGAGCTCATCGGCCAGACCTACAACCTTCCGCTGAAGGACGGCGAGGAGACCCCGAGCGCGGACCTGAAGTGGTTCCAGCCCCGCCCCTCCAACGGTCTGGGCGCCAACAGCGTCAACACCCAGTACAAGCTGATCCTCTCCGGCGCCACCAACCGCTCCGGCGACAACGCGGACCTGATCAAGTGGGTCACGGACGCCAAGGCGGCCGTCGTCAAGGACAACTCGGTCGGCGACTACCAGGTGAAGCCCTCCGACGTCCCCGCCGACGCCGTCACCTCCTCCGGCTCCGGCCTGGACCCGCACATCTCCCCGGAGTACGCCAGGCTCCAGGTCCACCGGGTCGCGGAGAAGAACCACCTCACCGTCGCCCAGGTCGACGCGCTCGTCGCCGACCACACCGACGACCGCATCCTCGGCTTCATCGGCGAACCCCGCGTCAACGTCCTCGAACTCAACATCGCGCTCAAGGAAGTGGCCAAGGGTCAGTAGGGCAGGACCCGGGACTCGACCGTCGGAAGCCCCTTGACCCACCAGTGGTCGTAGCGGCGGTAGACGTGCGGGTCCCGGGCCGCGATCAGGCGCCCGAGCGACTCGGCCTCGGCGGCGAGGGCCTCCCACGCCCCGGCCGGGAGCGGGTGGAACGCCGAGGCCTCGATCCCGCGCTCGACCGGCCGCCAGACCCCGGCCACGTACCCGTCGACCAGGAGCGTCGGGAGCGTGTCGCCGTTCACGCGGATGACGTGCTTGCGGTACTCGGGCGGGATGACCCGGCTGCGGTCCGCGTAGGCCAGCAGGACGCTGTCCCACATCGCCATCAGCCGGGGCGGCGCCGGGACGTCCTCGTCGGGCCGCTCCGCTCCCGGTACGTCGTAAAGGACGGTCCCGTCGGGCCCCTCCAGGCGGTCGAGCTCGCCCTCCAGTGCCTTCACCGCCGCCCGTATCAGGCCGCGCGGGGCCGTCGTGAACTGCGCCATGTCCGGTACGGACGCGGGCCCGAAGCCCTCCAGATAGCGCCGGAGCAGGGCCGTCAGGCCGGCGGCGGACGCCTCCGGGTCGCGGAGCACCGGCAGTTCGCTCGCCGTGACGAAGGCCTGCGCGGTGCCGAACGACCACGGCGGACCGGTCGGCGCGTGCCACAGCGGGGCGTACTGCCGGACCATCCGCCAGACGACGTTCTCCACGGGTCCGCCCCGGCCGGCCTCGATGTGCTCCTTCAGCTCGGCCCCGGTCCGCGTGCTCCCGGCGTACGCCAGGAGGCCCGGCAGCAGCGCGTCGGCGTCGGCCGCCGTGAACCCCGCCTTCGTGAACCGGGGATCGTGCAGCCGCGAACCGCGCAGCGTCGGCTCCATGCCCTCCCGGAAGGCCCGGTAGTCCTCGGCGTGCACCAGGTGCAGCGTGAGCCGCATCAGCGTCGACCTGACCAACTCGAAGCCGCTCACGGCCCCGTCGAGACGGTCCGGGTCGAAGCCGGCGACCCTGTTCCACAGGGCCACGTACGGCGAGCCGGGATGCTGCGCCTGGAGGCCCACCACCCGCCGCACCGCGTCCGCGACGCCGACCGGCGCCCGCTCCAGGAGCAACTGCCGGTGGAGGGTGGAGCGGTTGAGGGCGCGCGCGGTGATGACCATGGCGCGATTCTGCCTCCCCGCCCGGAGGACGGGGGAGGGAGCCTCCTGTCGCGGGTCGGGAGCCCGCCGAGGAGCAGGGGGACAATCGTGGTCATGTGGAGACGGAGCAAGCGGCACCAGGCCCAGCAGCCCACCCCGGCCGCGCGGTTCACCGCCGCGCTCGTCGAGAACATGCCGAACGCCGGGGACTTCGGCCACGAGGCGATTCAGCAGATGGGGAACCCCGTCCCCCTCCTGGTGCAGAACGACGGCGACGAACTCCTCGAACTGTGGCTGGAGCCCTTCGGGCAGGACTACTGGCTGCGCCCCGGGGAGGCCGTCAGGGTGACCTCGTACGGGCGCTGGGACGACCACCCCTTCGAGACCGCGCACGAGCCGGGGCGCATCACGGTCTGGGCCACGTCCTTCTTCGCCACGGTCACGGACGCCGACGGCAACGAGGTCCCCGGCGCCCATCAGCGGCCCGAGGGGAAGTACGTGACGTAACGGGGGTCCGGTCCACGGACGCCGCCGGTTCACCCGGATTCCCGACGCCGCCGGTTCACCCGGGTTTCCCGACGCCGCCGGTTCACCCGGCCCACGTCCGCGGGTCACGCGGTCCTCACCCGCGCTCGTGACCATCGGCGCATGACCTTCCTGCCTCGGGCCACGCGCCCGGCCGCCGTCGGTTCCGCCGTCGCCCTCGCCGTCGCCGCCGCACTGCTCGCCCCGACCTCGCCGGCGTACGCCGCGGCCAACGCCGTCCCGACGTACGAGGTGAAGATCAACCTCACCGCGGCGGCGCTCGACGCGAGCTTCGCCCCGAGCACGGCGGTCAGGTCGGCCTTCGGCATCACCGGTTCGGCCAAGGCCCGCTCGTACAGCTACTACGACACCGACGCGCTCGCCCTCGACGCCCAGGGCTGGAGCGTCCGCCTGCGCCACAAGAGCGGTTCGTCGTTCGAGGAGACGTACAAGAAGCGCTTCCCGGTGACGAACGGCGACATCGACGCCGCCCTCACCACGGCCAACGCCGCCGGCTTCGACAGCGGCGACACCAACTACGACGCCGAGGTCGACTGGGGCTACGCCAAGCAGACCCTCAGCTTCTCCAACGAGAAGTCCCACAGCTCCAGCGGCTACTCGGGCACCGCCATGCCGACGAGCACCACCGGCCGCACCTGGCTCGTCAACGACATCCCCGGCAAGCTGGAGAACTGGAACAGCACCGGCTGGGGCAAGACCACCCTCCAGGCCTCCCGCGCCCACGGACCGGTCACCGCCAAGGTGTACGGGGGCACCTGGGGCCCCTCCGACGACGCGAGCATCGAGGTGCTGCCGGTCGTCGGCGCGGGCGGGACGGGCACGGAGTACGTCGTCGAACTGTCCTTCAAGACCGACTCGTACGCCGACGCGGCCGACCTGCACGCGGACGCCATCGCCGTCGCCGAGGCCAACGGCTGGCTGTACCACGGCGACATCCTCAAGACCCAGCTCATCCTCGACCGTTACTGAGCCGGGTGTGCGCGGAGGCGCGCGTTCACCGAGGACTCCCCGTGCCGTCGCGGACACGTCGCCCCGTGTTGCGCGAAGGACTGGACCATGAGGCCGCCCTCACCGGCGACTTTCCATGTCATCCAGGGAGTTCAGATGAATCCGCGCCTCCTGCGCCGGCCCGCCCTCGTCGTCCTGCCGCTGTCCGCCGCGCTCGCGTGCTCGGTGGTCGTGGGGACGGCCGACGCCACGCCGGCGCACCACGGCGACCCCGACGCCCGGGTCGTCTCCACCTCGACCCTCCCCGACATCCCGCTGGCCGCCTTCAGCAACGGCCTGCTGCCGGGCAGCGTCGCCGACGACCGGGGCGTCGACCTCGGCGGCATCGGCAGCGACCTCTCCCCGGCCGGCCGGCGCGGCGAGTACTGGACCGTCACCGACCGCGGCCCCAACGGCCAGATAGCCGTCGGCAAGGACAAGCGGCGCACCTTCCCCGTGCCCGGCTTCGACCCGGCCATCGTGAAGATCCGCACCGTCGGCGACCGGATCCAGGTCCTGAAGTCCCTCCCGCTCACCACCGCCTCCGGCGCTCCCGTCACGGGCCTGCCGAACCAGCCGGGCCGCGACGAGGCCCCGTACACCTACGACGCCTCCACCCCGCTCCCGTACAACCCGAACGGCCTGGACACCGAGGGCCTCGTCCGGGACCGGGACGGCAGCTTCTGGCTGGTCGACGAGTACGGGCCCTCGCTCGTGCACGTCTCCGCGAAGGGCCGGGTCCTCGCCCGCCACGTCCCCCAGGGGCTCCACCTGACCGGCACCGACTACCCGGTCGTCGAGTCGCTCCCGGCGATCTTCCTCCAGCGCAAGACCAACCGCGGCTTCGAGGGCCTCGCGCTGCTCCCCGACGGCGACCTCGTCCTCGGCCTGCAGAGCCCCCTCCTCAACCCCGACAAGGTCTCCGGGGAGAACTCCCGCACCACCCGGCTGCTGCGCTTCTCGCCCCGCGAGAACCGCGTCACCGCCGAGTACGCCTACCGCTTCGACGCCGTCGACGTCGTCGAGCCCGGCCAGACGAAGACCTCCGAGCTGAAGCTCTCCGCGCTCGTCGCCGTCGGCGGCGACCGGCTCCTCGTGCAGGAGCGCACCGACAAGGCCGCCCGCCTCTACGAGGTCCGCCTCCGCCGAGGCTCCGACATCCTCGGCTCGACCTGGGACACGGCGGCCGGACCCACCCTGGAGCAGCTCGACGACGCGGCGGCCGCCGAGGTGCCGGTGCTCGACAAGCGGCTCGTGATCGACCTCAACACCGTCGAGGGCGTCCCCGGCAAGATCGAGGGCGTCGCCGTCGAAGGCTCCTCGACCCTCGTCCTCCTGAACGACAACGACTTCGGGATGACGGACGGCCCGGCGGCCTTCGACGCGGACGGCCGGCTCGTCGACAGCGGCGTGGAGACCACCCTCGTACGGGTCAGGCTGGACCACCCGGTCCGCTGACGGCCGTCCTCAGCGGATTGGCCATGGGTACGTAGCGGGCGTCGGCGCCGTCCACGTCGAGCCAGCGCAGGAGCAGGTTGGTCTTGGCGGGCACGTGGGGCGAGCCGAGCAGCCCGGTGATCTCCGCCGGGCCGCCGTGCTCCGCCGCGTACCCGCCGAACACCGCCCGCGCCCGGGGCCACAGCTCGCCCGCGAGCTCCGGGTGGCGGTCGGTGAGGGCGCCGGCGATCTCCGAGAGGTTGTTCGTCACCAGGCAGTACACGAGCCGCTCCCAGCCGTGCGCGGCGTCCAGGACCGGTGCGGGCCCGCGGGACGCGTACCGCTCCAGGAGCGCGCGGTGCCGCTCGGCGACGATCCGTATCCCCTCGTGGTCCCGGAAGACCACCTGCGCGGGAAGGCCGTCGGCGTCCACGCCGACCAGGACGTTCTGCAGGTGGCACTCCACGACCAGGCCGTGCGCCCGCCAGGCGTGCAGCACCGGCGGCACCAGCTGGTCGAGGTAGCGCCGCCACCACAGGAGCGCCCGCTCGGGGGTGAGGCCGTCGAGCGGGTTGCCGGGGAAGCCCTCGCCGATGCCCGCCGCGAGCAGCGGGGTCACCCCGGGCAGCAGATGCGGCCGCAGACCCTCCCGGGCGATCACCGCGAGGCCCTCGTAGGCGTGCTGCCCGCCGAGGTCGGCGGTGCGATAGCCCCGGTCGGCGAGGAAGCTCGCGGTCGGGAGCGGCTCGAAGGCGGGCGCCAGGAGTTCGCCGACCGTCCGCAGCCAGAGGAGGTCGCGCAGCTCGAGGCGGCGGTTTCCGTTGGTGATCTGCACGTCGAGGCTGAACTTGCAGAACGTGTCGATCTCCGGCAGGTACACCGTCCGCACGGAGGAGGTCGCGACGGCGTGCCCCGCGCGCGGGGCGCCGGGACCGAGCCGGAGCAGCCGCCCGTCCCGGAAGGCGGGCAGGTCGCCCAGGAGATCGAGCTCCCAGGGGTGGACGGGAAGAGGGACGTAACCGTCGGGGGACGCGGCCAGGAGCGGGTCGAGGAGCGACAGATCACCGTCCTCCGCGACGACGTCCGCACGGACGCCGAGGAGCTCCAGCGGGAAGCGGGCGTACGCCTCCGGCGCGTAGGGCAGCCAGCTCTCCGGAGCGCCGGTGCCGCGGGCCTTGGGGGCGGGGTGGTACCGGTGCCCGGCGAGCAGCGCCTGCTCGGACCGCAGATACGGGTCCTCCGGGGGACGGGCCGACGCGCGCGCGTGCTGGAGCGCGGCGACGACGTCCCGGCTGTCGGTCATCTCGCGGAGGACGGTCCTGTTGGTGACGCCCGTGCGGCGGCCGAGCTCGTCGGCGGTCAGCGCCACGAGGGCGTCGAAGGTCAGCGGCAGCCAGCCGCCGTCGGTCCGGACGCAGGGCTCGGTGGGCCGGCGGCCGGCCCGCACCCGCAGCAGCCGGCCGGTCGCGGGGAGCCGGTGGACGACGTGGTCGGCGCCAGGGTGCGGCCCGGTCTCGGCGACCTCCCGGATCAGGCAGTTGAGGAGGGCGGTGGCCGACAGGGCGTCCGCCCGACCCTTGGCTTCGCTCACGACAGCGCCTTCCACCCGTGCCCCGGCGGGTCGTCCACCGGTACGGACATCCTGCGCAGGGTAGTGAGCCTTCATGCACTCCGCTCCGGATCACGATACGAGCGCCCGCGACGAACCGCGCGCGGTCTCGGGCGCGGGCCGCGCCCCCGAGGCGGCCCTCGGTTCCGCCCCCGGCGCGGGGCTCGGCCTCGACGAGACCTCCGGTCCCGAGACCGCCTTCGCCGCCGAGCTCGCGGACGTCGCTCCCCGGCTCCTCACCGCCTGGCGGCGGGAGCGGGCCCCGGCCCGGGCGGCGGTCCTCGGGCGGCTCTGGCGTGCCCTGCTCCACGAGCCGCTGCCCGGGGTCGCGGCGCGCGACGCGGACACCGGGCGCGTGGAGCTCGCCGACGGCCGGGTCCTGAGTGGGCCGCCCCGGCTCCCGTACGACCTGGTGGTCCCCGGCGAGGACCTGACCGTACGGCTCGACGGCCGCGCCCACGACCACCCGGCCGCCCTCCTCGCCGCCCTCGGTCTGCCGGGCGCCGAGCCCCTCGTCGCGGAACTCGCCCACGGCGTCGCCTCGCTGGCACTGTCGCGGGCGGGGGCGGGGGGAACGGCCGCTGGGTCACTCCTGGGCGACTCTCTTGCCTCCGGCGCCCCTCGCGTCTCCGGCGCCCCTCGCGTCTCCGGCGACCCTCGCGTCTCCGGCGACTCTCTTGCCTCCGGCGACCCTCTTGCCTCCGTCGACCCTCTCGCCTTCATCGAGCAGAGCGTCGTCGACGGGCACCCGTACCACCCCTGCTGCCGCAGCCGCCCCGGCCTCTCCGTCGCCGAGCAGTTGGCGTACGTGCCCGAGCACCGCCCCGTCGTCCGCCTCGACCTCGTGGCCGTGCCTGCCGACCGGTGCCGGGTCGCGGGGGAGTGGCCGGACCGGCTGCGGGACGGCGACCGGCTGCTGCTGCCCGTGCACCCCTGGCAGACCGCGCACGTCCTGCCAGGCCTCGGACACGAGCCGTACGTCACCGGAGCGATCCCCGCCCGGCCGCTGATGAGCGTACGGACCCTCGCCCCGCTCGCCGGCGGCCCGCACCTGAAGACGGCGCTGAGCACGCGGATGACCAGCGCGATCCGCGACATCTCGGCGAGCGGCGTGGAGAACAGCGCGCCGCTCTCGGCCCTCCTGGCGAGCGTCGTGGCCGACCTCGCCGACAGCCTGCGCATCACCCGCAACCTCGCCGGGGCCTCCGCGCTCGTCCGCGGGAAGCCCAGCGCCGACCTCGCCGTCCTGCTCCGCGAGTCACCGGCCGCCGCGGCGCGCCCGCGCAAGGGGGAGACGGTCCTCCCGGTGGCCGCGCTGGCCGCCCGCCCCGCCGGGGACGGACCGCCCCTGATCCGGACCCTCTTGGACTCCGTCGGCGCGTCCGACGCCGACTGGCTGGCCGCCTTCGCCGACCTCGCCGTCCCGCCCCTCGTCCGCCTCCTGAGCCGGGGCGTCGCGCCCGCCGCCCACGGCCAGAACCTCCTGGTCGTCCTTGACGCGCACGCCCGCCCCCGCCGGCTCGTCTACCGGGACCTCGCCGACGTGCGGCTGAGCCCGAGCCGCCTCGCCCGGCACGGTTTCGACGCCGCGCCCGTCGGCGGGAAGGTGATCGACGACGACCCGGACCTCCTCCGCACGATGCTTTTCGGCCACCTCTTCGGTACGACCTTCGGCACCCTCGTCTCCGCCCTCGCCGACCGCGACCGGGCGACCGGGACCCACCTCTGGTCGCTCGTCGCGGCGGCCGCCGACCGGGCGTACGACGCCCTTCCCGCCACTCCCGAGAACCGGGCCGACCGCGCGGCCCTCTTCGCCCCGGAACTCCGGGTCAAGGCGCTCACCCTGATGCGCCTGCGGGGAGTGGACCGTGACGCGTGGATCCCGCTCCCGAACCCCCTGACCCGTACGCCTCACAGGAAGTGCACGTCGTAGCGGTCCTGTTCGGACGCGGGCAGCAGCTCGCCGAAGGTCCCCAGGCCGTGCTGGATGCGCCCGAGCGCCCGGAAGTAGCCGAAGCGGTCGACGCCCGGGGTCAGGACCACGAGCAGCTCCGCCGCCGAGCCGGGGGCCGCGCCGAAGGAGTGCGGCATCCCGGGCGGCACGGAGACCAGGCCGCCGGCGGCCACGGTCGACGTCACGCCGTCCAGGGTGAACCGCATGACCCCGTCCAGTACGTAGAACAGCTCGGTCGACAGCGCGTGGAAGTGCGAACGGGCCCCGGCCGCGCCCTCCCCGAGCGAGAGCCGGTTGGCCCCGAGCGCGCCGCCGGTGTCGCGGCCGTCGGCGAGCAGGCGGAACCCGCCGCCGTGGGGGAGGCCGATCCGCTCGGCCTCCTCGGCGTGCACGACCAGCGCCTTCTGGATCTCGGACATCGTCGGTCCTTCCTTCTCGGGAGTCGGCATCCATTCGATCCGGGGAAGCGAGCCCGTACCACAGGCGGTTGAGGACGACAGAGATCACCGTTCGTGATGAATGACAGACCAAGGGGGGCCGTGATGGAGCTGCGGCAGCTGCGCTACTTCGTGGCCGTCGCCGAGGAGGGCGGTTTCGGCCGGGCCGCCGAGCGGCTCGGCATCGTGCAGTCGGCGGTCAGCCAGCAGATCCGCCGGCTCGAACGCGCCTGGGGCGTCGAGCTCTTCGAGCGCACCACCCGGCACGTGCGGCTCTCCGGCGCCGGCGAGCGGCTGCTCCCCGAGGCCCGCGCCGTCCTCGTGGCAGCCGACCACACCGCGCGCGTGGCCGCCGACATCGCGGCCGGCGCCGACGGAGTGCTCCGCCTGGGCGGCATCCACGGCCCGGGAGACCGCGTCAACCGCGTCCTCGCCGAACTCGCCTCCGCGGCACCCCGGTTGCAGGTGCGCCTGCACCGGCTGCCGGTCGCCCGCCGACTGGAGGCCGTACGCACCGGAGAGCTCGACGCGGCTCTCGTACGGGCGCTGCCGGACGAGCCGGGGGCCGCTCCCGGACTCGCACTGCTCCCGCTGTGGAGCGACCCGCTGTACGCCGCCCTGCCCGAGCACCACCCCCTCTCCGCCGCACCGGAGCCGCGCCTAGAGCAACTGGCCCGGCTCCCGCTGCGGCTCGCGCCCCGGGAGGCGAATCCGCCCTTCCACGCCCTGGTCACCGGGGCGTTCCGGGCGGCCGGGCTCCAGCTGGTCCAAGGCCCGGAGTTCACCGACCTCCAGGCCACGCTGACCGAGATCGGCACGGCCCCGGAGCCCTCGTGGACCCTCTTCTACGAGGTGCGCGGACTGCCGACGGTCCCCCGGGTCGCGGTGCGCCCGCTCGCCGGCCTCACGGTCGCCACCTCGCTGGCCGTACGACCGGGCCCGCCGGGCCCGGCCCTGCGGCACCTGCTGGGGTCCCTGCACGCGGTCGCGCCGGATCAGCTCCCGGGGAAGGGTGCCGCCCAGGTCTCCTCCTCCAGGAGCAGCCCGTTGGCGAGGTAGCTGATGGTCCGGTACCAGCCGGCCAGGACGAGGAGTTCGAGGAGCTGCTCGTCCTCGTAGTGGCCGCGCAGGGCGGTCCAGGCGGACTCGGAGAGGCGGGCGGTGTCGTGCAGCTCGTCGACGGCGGCGAGGAGCGCGGCCTGGCGCTCGGACACCAGGGGGGTCGGGTCCGTGGCGGCGGTGGCCCGGAGCAGCTCGGGGCCGAGCCCGGCCCGCGGGGCGAGGGTCGCGGCGTGGACGCCCCACTCGTACGCGCAGCCGCTGCGGGCGGTGACGCGGGCGATGACGAGCTCACGGTCGGCGGCCGGCAGCAGCCCGTGGCCGAGGAGCCCGGCACCCAGCGCGAACATGCGGGAGGCGAGCTCGGGGCTGCGGTGGAGGACCCGGAAGAGCAGGAGCGGTTCGTGGGGGACGCCGGGCGGCATCCAGCGGCGGAGGGCCTGGTCGACGGCGGGGGAGTACGGGGGGACGAGCGGTTCGATGCGCGGCATGGGCGACACCTCCTGCTTCGTTTTCAGAAGCGCCACTATGCTGCTTCTGAAAACGAAGCGCAAGGAGGGGGAGAGGCATGGGGACGGGATCGACACCACGCCCCGGCCGTCCGGTACGGGGATCGGCCTCGGGCCGTCCGGTCATGGCCGCACTCGACCTGCTGGGACGCCGCTGGGCCCTGCGCGTCCTGTGGGAGCTGAGCCAGGCGCCGGCCGGCTTCCGTGAACTCCAGCGCCGCTGCGAGCGGATGTCGTCCAGCGTGCTCAGCACCCGCCTGGACGAACTGACGGAGGCCCGTCTGCTCGCCCGCCGGGACGACGAGTACCGGCTCACCCCCCTGGGGGCGGAACTCGTCAAGGCGCTGGCCCCCTTGGAGGCCTGGAGCGAACGATGGGCGGAGGAGACGGAAGGCGCTACGGAAGGCCCTACGGAGAGGGACGCGTGACGACGACGTCCCCGCCCAGCTGCAGCACCCCCGCGTCGGACACCCCGGCCCGGATGGTGGCGGGGCTGCCGAGGGAGTCCCCCATGTCGACGGCGATGCGGTGGAAACCGTGACCGGCCAGGTGGGCGGCGAGACAGGCGGTGCTGTTGGCGTTGGCGATGTCCTCGGGGACGCCGATCGACGGGGCGAACATACGGGCGGAGGCCCGCCCCGAGGGCGACGGCGCGGAGTACACGTAACAGCCAAGGAGTCCGAGGCGGTCGCATGCCTCGCGAAGCCGCTCCATGTCCGGGGCGAGGGCGGCGAGTTCGGCGCCTGAGGCGACCGGAACGAGCAGTCGGGGTCGCCCGACGGAGGCGACCCGGACCCCCGGCCCGAGGGCGTCGGGGCGGATACCGAGCGCGGGCAGGACGAGTTCGGACTCGCCCGGGGCCGGCTCGCGCAGCTCCACGGACCCGTAGGCGAAGCCGGCTTCGACGTACGGCCCCCTCCGTACGGCCCAGGCGGGGAAGGTGCGGCCCGCGACCCGGAGGGACACCCGGGAGGAGTCGGTGCCGGCGCGTGCGGCGAGGTACCCGAGGGCGGCGATCGTCCCGTGCCCGCAGGAGGGCAACTCCCCGGCGGAGGTGAAGAACCGGAGGGAGAAGAGGGGAAGCCCGTTCTCCTCGGGGCCGGGCGAGACGAAGACGGCGTGGGACGCGCCGGCCTCCCGCGGCAGGCGCCGCCGCTCGTCCTCGCCGAACGGCCCGTCGTCCAGGACGACCGTGGGACTGCCGCCCCGGCCGTCCCGTACACAGGCACGGACGACGGTCGGGGACGGCTCTCCGAAGAACATCACACGACCCTCCGTACCCACTGTCGGACGGATCTCTGCACGAACGCCCTGAGAGGTTCAGAGGCTGCGCGCGGTGATGTCGCCGTAGGAGGTGGTGGCGCGGATGCTGAGCCCGGCGCCGGCGCCTTCGGCGTTCCGGAGGGAGTTGCGGATGCGGCCGTAGGCGGTGCCGGCGTCGAGGGAGGCGGAGACGCCACGGGCGGCGCCGACGCTGATCTCACCGGCCTCTGTGCGCAGCACGACCGTGCCGCGCATGGCCTCGTCGATCCGGAGGTCACCCTTCCGGGTCTGGATCTCGGCGTCGCCGCCGAGGCGCCCGACCGCGATGTCGCCGGCCTGGAGGGTGAGGCGGGCGCTCGCGGTCTCGTCGAGCTTGACGGTGGCCTGGGCGCCCTCGAAGGTGACGTCGCCGAGCCGCCCGACCCCGCGCAGCTCGGCGGCGGCCGCCTTCGCGTCGACCCGGGACCCGGCGGGCAGCTGGACGGTGACCTCGACGGCCCCGGAGGGACCGAAGTACTGGTTCTTCGCCGGGGGGACGGCGATCCGCAGCACCCCGTCCGAGAAGGAGACCCCGGTCTGCTCGGCGGCCTTCACGTCCCGGCTCTTGGAGGCGTCGGCGGGCAGGACCTCGACGGTGGCGTCGTTCCGGTCGGCGGCGATGAAGCGGATGCGGCCGGCGGGGATGTCGAGGACGGCGGAGACGGGGGCGGTGGTGGCGAAGGTCTGCATGGTGCTTCTCCTTGGAGTCGTTGTTTCCGATGAAGGAAAAGCTACGTTGCATTCACGAGTCTGGCAACGCCAATGTTGCGCGAGTAGCCAATAACTGCAGGTTAAGGCAGGGATTTCATTGCAATGGGCCAGCAGCTAATGCAACGCAACCACCTCGCCTCATTGCAATGAATGAAGGTGAACGCTATGGCCGGCAGCTGAAGGGCGGCGAACCGGCCGCCCCGGGTGATCCGGCGGACGCGAACTGGGCCAGGCGGGTCTACGCGGTCGTGGCCCGGCCGCGTCCCTGCCTAGCCTGTGGGCAGGTTCCGTCGGCGTTCGGCAACTCACGTCCCGGGAGGCCCCTTGTGGCGCTGTGGATGCTCAACCACCTGAGTACGTTCGTCCTGGCCCTGCTGATGGTCGGATCGATCGTGCTCGTGGCCGTCGCGGGCAGCGCGCTCGCCCGCCGTAGGTTCCCCCGCCTGGCCGAGGGCGAGCACAACGAGATGGTCGGCGTCGTCCTCGGCATGTTCGGCGCGATCTACGGGATCATCCTCGCGTTCGTGGTCGTCACCCTGTGGACCCAGCTGGACCACACCCAGACGGTGGTCTCCCAGGAGGCCACCGACATCTCCCTGGTCGTCCGCGCCACCCGGTCCTTCCCGCCCGCGGAGCGCGCCCGGGTGGACGAGGCCGTGGGCGCGTACGTACACGCCGTCGTCGAGGTGCAGTGGCCGAAGATGCGCGAGGGCCGGCCGAGCTTCGCGGCCACGTCCGAACAGCTCGGCGCCCTGTACGAAGCACTGCAGGCCTACGACCCGCCCACGCCACGCGACCAGGCGTTCTACGGGGAGGCCGTCAACCGGCTCAACGACGCGGCCGCCATGCGGCGGGAACGGGTCAACATCGCCACGAACGAACTGCCCGTCCTGCTCCAGGTCCTCGTCTACGGCGGGGCGGTGGTCATCATCCTGCTGACCTTCCTCTACGGCCTGCGCAGCCTGAAGATGCAGTTCCTCTTCGTCTCCACCGTCGCCGGCCTGATCGGCTTCAGCCTCCTCCTGGTCCTGGTCCTCGACCGCCCCTTCGCGGGCGACCTCACCGTCAGCTCCCAGCCGTTCAAGGAGTCGTCCCTGTCCCGGTTCTGGCAGGAGGGCACACCCGGCTCACCATGACGACACGACCGGGAACGACGCCTCGGTGGCCTGCGTGTTCATGAGGCGCGCCTGGACCTGCCGCCCCGACCGGGTCCTGCTGGTGGCCGTCTACTACCGCACCAACCTCACCATGCGGCAGCTCGCCGCGCTCTTCGGGATCTCCCCGGCCACGGTCTGCCGGGTCATCCAGCGACTCCGTCCGCTGCTGGTTCTCGAGCGGGCTCCGCGGCCGGTGGCGGACACCGAACGGTTGTGGATCGTGGACGGCACTCTGATCCCGGTCCGCGACCGGACCGTGGGAGCCTCGTCCCGCAACTACCGGTTCTCGGCGAATGTGCAGGTCATCATCGACGCAGACACCCGCCTGGTCATCGCGGCGGCCCGGCCGGGGCCGGGCAACAAGGCCGACGCACATGTCTGGCGCGAGTCGGACCTGCCCGCCCTGGCGGCGAGCACGACCGTGATCGCGGACGGCGCCTACCTCGGCACCGGCCTGATCGTTCCGCACCGCAAGAGAACCGGTCGCCCCCTCCTGCGCGGGCAGGAGGAGGACAACGGCGAACACCGACGCGTCCGTGCCCGCGTCGAGCAGACCTTCGCCCGGATGAAGAACTGGAAGATCCTTCGCGACTGCCGCCAGCGAGGAGACGGCCTCCACCGTGACGTCCAGGCCGTCGCCGCCATGCACAACCTCGCCATGAGACGGTGAAACACCAGGTCAGACGCCACTTCAGCCTGACCCAGCCGGACCTTCTGCAACACCCTTCAGGTGCGCGTTTCGGCGGTCATTCCCGTGAGGACCTGGTGGTTCACCTTCCGCAGGGTGATGACGGGGGCGACGAGGACGGAGGTCCAGGATGACGACGGAGGCCAGCGGGGGGAGCCGGAGGGTGACGGCGCCGGCGAGGGCCAGGGCCAGGCGGGCGAGGAGGCGGGTGCCCCAGGCTTGTCCGGTGGAGGCGTGGTACCACCAGGCTTGGGTGACGATGTAGAGGATCGGGCCGCCGAAGAGGAGCAGGCTGCGGGTGGTGCTGCCGTGGCCGGTGGGGTGGCTGATGGCGAGTTCGGCGCCGACCGCGAGGGCGAGGTCGGCAAGCAGTGGACGAGCACGGGCGAGGTCCGCGAGCAGCGCGGGCTCAAGGGGCGGGCCGCCGACGACACGCGCACGGTTCCCTGCCGTCCTGCTCTGACGCGTGCTCACTTCGTACGAATTCGGGACCCCGCTCGGTCGCCGCGTGTACGACCTCCGGCGCACGTGCCTGACGAACTGGCTCAACGCCGGCGTCCCGGCCGCGACCGTGGTCGAGTGGGCGGGCAACAGCGTGCACGTGCTCCTGACCACGTACGCCCGGTGCACCGACGGGCAGCTCGACGACCTGAAGCGCCGGATCGAGAAGGCGGGGGGCTCCCGGGCCCCGCCTCGGCGGGGGTCTGAAAACTCCACCGCGTATTCACCGCAGCCACCCGCAGAAAGCCGGAATCAGCCGGATATCGCCAGACGCGCCTCGACCCCGTCAAGGGGTGCGTCCGGCACCTCCGCCGTTCAACCGAAACCGCCCCTGACCAGCAAAAAGGACCCTCCCGAAGGAGGGTCCCGGTGTTGCGCCCCCGGCAGGACTCGAACCTGCGGCCAAGTGCTTAGAAGGCACCTGCTCTATCCACTGAGCTACGGGGGCCGGGTGGTGGCCGTGTGGCCAGGAGCCCCTGGTGGGTGGGGTGTGCCTGCCGGGGACAAGGATAGGGCTCCGATCGCCTTGACCCGGTTGCTTCACCTGCGTGGCACGATGTGGAGGTTCGGTGAAGCGAACCGATAATCGCAGGCAGGTGCGATTCGCGCAGCGCTTTTCGCGCCGCTCGCGGCGGGTGTTGTGCACTCGTTATGCCCGACCTTCCGGTCGCCACCCTTCTCTTCGGCGCGCAGGGTCGCAATAGGCTTCAAAAACACTCATAAATTGGGCATTCTTCGCATGTGGTGACCTTGGACGAACGGCCTCAGCTGATCGACGCACTCTCCGCCCTGCGCGACCGAGTCGCCGCCGTGCGTCTCCCACTGCCCCTCCCCGACACGCCCCGCGCCCGCCAGACCCGGGCCGAGTTGCTCGCCCAGCTCGACGACTACCTGGTGCCCCGGCTGAAGGACCCCGACGCCCCGCTCCTCGCCGTCGTCGGCGGATCCACCGGGGCCGGGAAGTCCACCCTCGTCAACTCCCTTGTCGGGCGCCGCGTCAGCGAGTCCGGGGTGCTCAGGCCCACCACCCGTACCCCCGTGCTCGTCTGCCACCCCGAGGACCACCACTGGTTCGCCGGCATGCGCGTCCTCCCGCAGCTCACCCGCGTCTGGCTGCCCCAGGCCGACGAGGACCACCCCGTCGACGAGCCCGCCCCCGAGGAGAACGCGCTCCGCGTCGAGACCGCCGCCTCCCTGCCCCGCGGGCTCGCCCTCCTCGACGCCCCCGACATCGACTCCCTCGTCGTCGAGAACCGGCTCCTCGCCGCCGAGTTGATCTGCGCCGCCGACATCTGGGTGATGGTCACCACCGCCTCGCGGTACGCCGACGCCGTGCCCTGGCACCTGCTCCGTACCGCCAAGGAGTACGACGCCACCCTCGTCACCGTCCTCGACCGCGTCCCCCACCAGGTCATCGGCGAGGTCTCCCGGCAGTACGAGGCCCTGCTCGACAAGGCCGGCCTCGGCGACGTCCCCCGCTTCACCATCCCCGAGCTGCCCGAGTCCGCCGGCGTCGGCAGCGGACTCCTGCCCGACAGCGCCGTCGCCGCCCTGCGCGGCTGGCTCGCCCACCGCGCCGAGGACCCCGCCGCCCGCCAGCAGGCCGCCGACCGCACCGCCTCCGGCGTCATCGACTCCCTCGACGCCCGGCTGCCCGAGCTGGCCGGCGCCGTCGCCGCCCAGTACGCCACCGCCGTCCGCCTCGGCGGCGTCGTCGAAGCCGCGTACGGCGAGCAGGGCAAGCGGGTGCGCAAGGAGCTCGGCCGTGGCGCCGTCCTCGCCGGCGACGCCCGCACCCGCTGGCGCGGCTACCCCCGCGACAGCACCGCCGACGAGCTCCTGGACGCCCTCACCGAGTCCCTCGCCGCCCTCCTGCACTGCGCGGTCTCCGCCGCCGAGGAGCGCGTCCGGGACACCTGGCGCCGCGAACCCGCCTCCGAGGCCCTCGGCCCGCTCCGTACCGGCGGCGACCGGGAGACCGTCGAACGCATCGGCGTGGAGGTACGCCGCTGGCGCCGCGTCCTCGAAGAGCTCGCCGAGGAGGAAGTACGGAACGTCGAGCGCCCCTCGGGCTCCCGCACCGCCGTCCCCGAGCCCGACACCGTCGCCGCGCTCCTCGCCGCCTCCCTCCTCGGCGGCCGCCGCGCCCGCGCCGCCGGCGAACGCCTCGCCGAACTCCTCGGCGCCCAGGCCGCCCTGCGGCTGCGCGACAAGGGCGGCGAACTCGTCCTCTCGTACGTCGACCGCGTCCTGCACGCCGAGCGCGACCGCCGCCTCGCGCCCCTCGACGCCCTCGACGTCACCCCCGAGCCGCAGGCGGAGCTGATCGCCGCGCTCTCCGTACTGCAGAAGGAGAAGTGACGTGGTGGACGACGTTCGAGACCGGGACCGGGGCCGAGACCGGGACCAGGACCGGGGCCGCGGGCCGGCCTCGGAGCGTAGTTCTGAGCCGGGCCCGGTGCGCGGCCGGGAGGGCAGCCCTGTGCTCAGCCCTGCGCGCGGTCCCGAGGGCAGCCCCGCGCTCGGTCGTGAGCGTGGCACCGACGCCGGACTCGCGTTCGGTTCCGAGCGGGGGCGCGAGCCCGGGCAGGCGGACGGCCGGCAGCGTTGGGACGACGGGCTCATCGCTCGGCGGGTGGCCGAGCGGGCCGCCGCTGCCGTCGCCGAGGAGAAGCCGCGTCAGCCGCAGGAGCAGGACACCCTGCCGCCCCTCGGCGGCAGCTTCGGCGGGCCGTTGCGCAGCCGCCTCGACGCCCTTCACGAGCTCGTCGGGCTCTCCCGTACCCGCGTCGAGAGCGAGGCCCTCGCCGAGGCCGGGCGCGTTCTCGACGAGGCCGCCGCCCGCCAGCGGCTCTCCTCCCGGCACACCGTGATCGCCCTCGCCGGAGCCACCGGAAGCGGCAAGTCCACGCTCTTCAACGCCCTCGCCGGCGTCCCCGTCTCCGAGACGGGACTGCGCCGCCCCACCACCTCCGCGCCCATCGCGCTCAGTTGGTCCGAGGGCGCCGCCGGGCTGCTCGACCGGCTCGCGGTCCCCAGCCGGCTGCGCCGCCGCCCCCTCGCGGGCGGCGCCGGCGACACCGAGCTCCAGGGGCTCGTCCTCGTCGACCTGCCCGACCACGACTCCGCGGTCACCGCCCACCGCGACCAGGTCGACCGGGTCCTCGGCCTCGTCGACGCGGTGATCTGGGTCGTCGACCCCGAGAAGTACGCGGACGCCGCCCTCCACGAGCGCTACCTGCGCCCGCTCGCCGGGCACGCCGAGGTGACCTTCGTCGTCCTCAACCAGATCGACCGGCTCGGCACCGAGGCCGCCGACCTCGTCCTCGACGACCTGCGCCGCCTCCTCGACGAGGACGGCGTGGCGCTCGGCGAGCACGGCGAGCCCGGCGCGACCGTCCTCGCCGTCTCCGCGCTGACCGGCGAGGGCGTGCCCGAACTCCGCGAACTCGTCGCCCGGTTCGTCCAGGAACGCACCGCTCCCGAACGCCGTCTCGCCGCCGACGTCGACGCCGCCGCCGCCCGGCTGCGCCAGGCGTACGTCGCCGACGGGCGGCCCGGCCTCGACGAGCGGGCCCGGGACGCCTTCACCGACCGGCTCGCCGTCGCCGTCGGCGCCCAGGCCGCGGGCGAGGCCGCCGAACGGGTCTGGCGCCGGGGCGCCATCCGCGCCTGCGGCACCCCCTGGCTGCGGCTCTACCGCTGGTACGAGCGGCTGCGCGCGCACGGCTCCACCGACCCGCACCTCGCCAGCCCCGTCGAGGACGAACTGACGGCCCGCCAGCGCGTCGAGCAGGCCGTACGGATCGTCGCCGACGAGGCCTCTCGCGGACTCCCGGCGCCCTGGGCGCAGGCGGTGCGCGAGGCGGCGGCGCGCGGGGCCGAGGGGCTGCCGGAGGCCCTGGACGAGCTGACGGTCTCCATGGGGGACCCGGCGGCCCGGCCGCCCCGGCCCGCCTGGTGGCCCGCGGCCGTCCTCGCCCAGGCGGTCATGACGCTCCTGCAGATCTTCGGCGCCCTCTGGCTGGTGGCGCAGATCGTCGGGGTCGTCCAGCCGGGCCTGCTGCCTCCGGTCCTGGTGATGCTCGGCGGGATCATCGGCGGCCCGCTCGTCGAATGGGCCTGCGAGAGCGCCGTGAAGGGCCCGGCCCGCCGGTACGGGCAGGAGGCCGAACGCCGCCTCCGGGAGGCGACCGCCGCCTGCGGCCGGGCCCGGGTCCTCGACCCGGTGGCGGCGGAGCTCGTGCGCTACCGGGAGGTCCGCGAGCAGTACGCGACGGTGGTCGGCTCCCGGCCGTCGGCGGCGGCCCGGGTGGTGGGCGGCAGCCGCGTGGGGACGACGCGTCTGGGTGCGACGAGGGCGGGGGTACGGGGGAGGTAGGGGCCCTTCCGAGGTCCCGGTTTCACCCTTCCGGGTGAGGGAGTTGTCCCCAGGCCCCGGCCCCTCCACAAGCCCGAGCGAGATTCTCGCGACCGCCCGAGCATGGTCCCCACGGGGTGTCCACACCGGGGACACCGGAACAGCAGGACAACAGGGACAGTGGGGGCGGAACCATGAACGACACGACCGTGACGCTCGTCGGCAACGTGGCGACGGCGGTGGAGTACCGGGAGACCGTGGCGGGCGGCGTGGCCCGCTTCCGGTTCGCCGTGACCGCGCGGCGCTGGGACCGGGAGCGGGGCCTCTGGTCCGACGGGAACACCAGCTTCTACACGGTGTCGGCCTGGCGCTCGCTCGGCGCCAATCTCGCGGCCTCGGTCTCGGTCGGGGAACCGCTCGTGGTGCACGGGCGCTTGAAGGTCCGCGAGGAGGACCGCGACGGGCAGCGCAAGACCTTCGTGGACGTCGACGCGGTCGCCGTGGGGCACGATCTGAGCCGGGGCACGGCGGCCTTCCGGCGGGCCCCGAAGGCGGAGCGGACGGAGCTCAAGCCGCCGCCGGAGCAGGACCCGTGGACGGTCGCGGCGGACGAGGGGACGGCGGTGACCCCGCAGCTGGTAACCGCGTCCTGACCATGCGTCATGGCGATTTGTCGACCAACTCGCGCGGGTGATAACGATTCCGAGTCGGAATGGTTATCTGACCGTACGGCAGGGCACGGCGGCGTTCCGCGTCCCTAGGATTCCCGGTACTCGTGTGGCACATGAGCCCATCGAGTCTGTGAGTTCTGCTGGCGTGCGCTCCCCCCACGCGAATCGACCAAGTTCGCGGAGCGTCTCGCCCGGAGGGGAATCCAATGTTTTCAGTTCGTGGGCGTGGCGTTGCCCGCCTGGCAGCCACGATCCTGGTGTCCGGCCTCGTCGCGACCGGTGCGATAGCGACCGCCGGTCCGGCCCTCGCCGATGACGCCCCGGGCGTCGGCGGCGTCACCGCGAAGTTCGGCGGCATGACCGACGACGCCGGTGCCGTCGAGATCACCGAGAAGGACGGCACCAAGTGGCCGGTCAACGGTGGTCTGTTCAAGATGGAGGTCGAGGGCGGGGGCACCCTCTTCACCTACTGCATCGACCTGCGCACCGGGGCGAAGCGGGACTACGACTACAAGGAAGTCGGCTGGGACGAGTCCTCCCTCCACAACAACGGCAACGCGGGCAAGATCCTCTGGATCCTGGAGCACTCCTACCCGAAGCTGTCCGCCGAGACCCTCGGCGGCACCGTGGGCGCCGACCTCTCCAAGCAGGAGGCCGCGGCCGGCACCCAGGCCGCCATCTGGACCCTCTCCGACAACGTCGTCGCGACGCCGAAGGACGAGGACGCCGAGAAGCTGAAGGAGTACCTGCTGGAGAAGGCGGTCGAGCTCGACGAGCCGACGGCCTCCCTCAGCCTCTCCCCGTCCACCGTGGCCGGCAAGGCCGGTGACAAGCTCGGCCCGATCACCGTCACCACCAACGCCACCGCCAAGCTCGCGGCCGCCGCAGGCGCCCCGGCCGGCGTCCAGATCGTCGACGGCGCCGGCAAGCCGGTCACCGAGGCCAAGAACGGCGACAAGATCTACTTCGACGTTCCCGCCGGCACCGCCGACGGCAGCGCCGAGCTGACCGCCGAGGCCACCACCAAGGTCTCGCTCGGCCGCGCCTTCGTCTCGATCGACGGCCCCTCGCAGACCCTGATCCTGGCCGGCTCCAGCGACTCCACCGTGACCGCCAAGGCCTCCGCCACCTGGGCGAAGAAGGGTGCCGTCCCGGCCGTCACGGTCGCCAAGGACTGCGCCAAGGGCGGCCTGGAGGTCATCGCCTCCAACAAGGGCGACGAGGCCTGGACCTTCGACCTGAAGGGCACCTCGTACACGATCGCCGCCGGTGAGACGAAGAACATCGCCGTCCCGCTCGCCGAGGACGAGGCGTACAAGTTCACGATCACCGGCCCGAACGGCTTCGAGGAGACCTTCGAGGGCGTCCTGGACTGCAAGACGGCCACCCCCGGCCCGAAGCCGTCGGAGACCCCCTCCACGACCCCCTCGGCCACGCCTTCCACCCCGTCCACCACGGGCGGCACCACCGGTGACACCACCGGCGGCACCACGACCGGTGGCGGCGACCTCGCCGAGACCGGCAGCTCCAACGCCACCCCGATGATCGCCGGCATCGCCGCCGCGCTCGTCGTGATCGGCGGCGGCGCGGTGTTCTTCCTCCGCAAGAAGAAGACCGCCGGCCAGTGAGCCGCAGGCAGTGAGCATGGAGTGAGCCGCTGACTCCGCGGAGTGATCCGCGTCACACGCGCCCCACCCCATGACCCCGCACGACCCCGGACCGCACCCGCGTCCGGGGTCGTCGCACGTCCACGCCCCGAAACGGCCCCGTTCCGCCCCCGCCGCCCCCGCCGCGCCCCCGCCCGGCGCCTTACCGGTTTCCGCCTGAGGGTGGCGGTCAGGCAAGATGGGGTGTATCTGCCCACTCACTCTTTGCCGGACGGTTTCTCTTGGCTGAGTACATCTACACGATGCGCAAGGCGCGCAAGGCGCACGGCGACAAGGTCATCCTGGATGACGTGACGCTGAGCTTCCTGCCGGGCGCGAAGATCGGTGTGGTCGGCCCGAACGGTGCCGGTAAGTCCACCGTTCTGAAGATCATGGCGGGCCTGGAGCAGCCGTCCAACGGTGACGCCTTCCTGTCGCCCGGCTTCTCCGTCGGCATCCTCATGCAGGAGCCGAAGCTCGACGAGACGAAGACCGTCCTGGAGAACGTCGAGGACGGCGTCGCCGAGATCAAGGGCAAGCTCAACCGGTTCAACGCGATCGCCGAGGAGATGGCGACCAACTACACCGATGAGCTCATGGAGGAGATGGGCAAGCTCCAGGACGACCTGGACCACTCCAACGCCTGGGACCTCGACGCCCAGCTGGAGCAGGCCATGGACGCGCTGGGCTGCCCGCCCGGCGACTGGCCGGTCAACAACCTCTCCGGTGGCGAGAAGCGCCGTGTCGCGCTCTGCAAGCTGCTCCTGGAGGCCCCCGACCTGCTGCTCCTCGACGAGCCCACCAACCACCTCGACGCCGAGTCGGTGAACTGGCTGGAGCAGCACCTCGCCCAGTACAAGGGCACCGTCGTGGCCATCACCCACGACCGGTACTTCCTCGACAACGTCGCCGAGTGGATCCTGGAGCTCGACCGCGGTCGCGCCCACCCCTACGAGGGCAACTACTCCACCTACCTGACCAAGAAGTCCGAGCGGCTCAAGGTCGAGGGCCAGAAGGACGCCAAGCGCGCCAAGCGGCTCAAGGAAGAGCTCGAGTGGGTGCGGTCCAACGCCAAGGGCCGTCAGGCCAAGTCCAAGGCCCGTCTCGCGCGCTACGAGGAGATGGCGGCCGAGGCCGACAAGATGCGGAAGCTGGACTTCGAGGAGATCCAGATCCCGCCGGGCCCGCGCCTGGGCTCCATCGTCGTCGAGGTCGAGAACCTCTCGAAGGCCTTCGGCGACAAGGTCCTCATCGACGACCTGAGCTTCACCCTGCCCCGTAACGGCATCGTCGGTGTCATCGGCCCGAACGGCGCCGGCAAGACCACGCTCTTCAAGATGCTCCAGGGTCTGGAGACCCCGGACTCCGGCTCCGTCAAGGTCGGCGAGACCGTCAAGATCTCGTACGTCGACCAGAGCCGCGCCAACATCGACCCGAAGAAGACGCTGTGGGCCGTCGTCTCCGACGAGCTCGACTACATCAACGTCGGCCACGTCGAGATGCCCTCCCGCGCCTACGTCTCCGCGTTCGGCTTCAAGGGCCCGGACCAGCAGAAGCCGGCCGGCGTGCTCTCCGGCGGTGAGCGCAACCGCCTGAACCTCGCGCTCACCCTCAAGCAGGGCGGCAACCTGCTGCTCCTCGACGAGCCCACCAACGACCTCGACGTCGAGACCCTGTCCTCCCTGGAGAACGCGCTCCTCGAGTTCCCGGGTGCGGCCGTGGTCATCTCCCACGACCGTTGGTTCCTGGACCGAGTGGCCACCCACATCCTCGCGTACGAGGGTGAGTCGAAGTGGTTCTGGTTCGAGGGCAACTTCGAGTCGTACGAGAAGAACAAGATCGAGCGCCTCGGCCCGGACGCGGCCCGTCCGCACCGTGCCACCTACAAGAAGCTGACCCGAGGCTGAGGTCAGTGACCAGGCACATCTACAGCTGTCCCCTGCGCTGGTCGGACATGGACGCCTTCGGGCACGTCAACAACGTCGTCTTCCTGCGGTACCTGGAAGAGGCGCGGATCGACTTCATGTTCCGGCTGGCGCCGGGGGACGGTTCCCCCTCGTTCTCCGGCGGGTCCGTCGTGGCCCGGCACGAGATCGACTACAAGCGGCCGCTGGTCCACCGGCACGAGCCGGTGACCATCGAGTCGTGGGTCACGAAGATAGGCGCGGCGTCGCTGACGATCGCGTACGAGGTCAAGGACGCCGACGTCGTGTACGTCCGCGCGTCCACGGTCGTCGTGCCCTTCGACCTGGAGGCGCAGCGTCCGCGGCGGATCACCGCCGAGGAGCGCGAGTTCCTGCAGGAGTACGTCGACGACGGGATGTCGTCCGCCGCATGACCCTGCTCGCTCCCCTGCACTTCGCCGACCCCAGGGAGGCGGCGGCCCTCGCCGCCTTCCTGGGCCGGCTGGTGCACTACGACCGCGCCGCCGCCGTCCGCCTCCAGGCCGCCGGCGGGGCGCTGGCCGTCTTCGGGCGGCCGCCGTCGTTCGAGGTGCTCGCGATCCGCACGGCCCGGCTCGTGGACGCCGTCGAACTCGACGTCACCGTCTCCGCCGGTGAACTCCTCGACGGCATCGAGGAGTCGGCCGGCAAGGCCGTCGTCCCGGACTCCGTGACCGGCCCGCCGTGGGCCGGGGTCCTCCCGCCGCGCGGCGGCTGGCAGCCGGTCCCCGGCCTCCCCGACGTCGCCGGGATGCGGGGCGCCGTCGCGGCCGCCGTCCGTGAGTTCCGCGCGCGGGACGAGGCGCTGCCGGAGGAACGGCGCACCCGCACCGAGCGCGACGCCCTCGGCCGCGAGATCTGGTCCCGGACCCTCGGCACCACCGGGCTCCCGCTGCGCGCCGTGCACGCCGCGCAGTCGCTCGGCTTCCTGCCGCCGGGGGACGCGCCGGTGACCCTGTTCGCCTCCGGGCCGTGGCTGCGGCTGCGTACCCCGTACGGCTCGATCGCGCTGCGCACCGGATCCTCGATCTCGCTCGGCGTCGCCCCCCGATGAGCCCCGCCGAGCACGGTGACCAGCCGATCGTCCACGCCGAGCCCGGTGACCGACCCCCGCTCGACCTCAAGGTCGACGCGCCCCTCTCCGGTGACGAGCTCAACGGGCTCTTCCGGGACGCCTGGCCCGGGCATCGGGACATCGACTTCGGGCCCGTCCTCGCCCGCAGTCTCCTCCGCGTCACCGCCCGTCGGGCCGGGCGGCTCGTCGGGTACGTGAACGTCGTCGGCGACGGCGGCGTCCACGCGTTCCTCCTCGACACCACCGTCCACCCCGACGAGCGCCGCCGGGGCCTCGGTGTCACCCTCGTACGGACCGCCGCCGAGGCCGCCCGCGCGCGCGGCGCGCACTGGCTGCACGTGGACTACGAGCCGCACCTCACCGCCTTCCACGAGCGGTGCGGCTTCCGTCCCACCGCGGCCGGGCTCATGGCGCTCGGCGGCCCCACCGGCTGAACCGCCGCGCGCCCGCCGTGGCGGCGGCCAGCAGGAGTACGGCGAGGGCCGCCTGCCGCCACGGCGAGGTGGAACCCTCCAGGGCCGGGGCCACCCGCCGCCGCGGATCGTAGGCCACCCGGACCTCCCCGCCGTCCGGCGCGGCCCGGTGGTCCTCCGTGACCGTCGACGGATAGCCGCCCGGGCAGCGCAGGGTGTGGTGGTACAGCACCCTGGTGGCGCCGCCCTCGCCGACCGAGGTCTGCTCCTCCTCGCGGACCTTCACCACGACGCACGCGGCGACCGACCCGCGCGCGGCCGCACGGTCGGCGGCGGCCACCGTGAGGAGCAGCGCGCCGACCAGCGCGAGCGCGCCGAAGAAGCCCATGACGCCGTCGACGAGCAGGAAGTACGCCACTGCCGCCGCCAGGATCGCCGCCCCGCCGACCGAGACCGCGACGGTGGTGGACGGCGCGGAGGCGCCGCCGAAGCACCAGGCCGACCACGCGTACACCGCGAGCGCGCAGACCGCGGGCAGGGCCGCGGTCGCCCAACTCCCCAGGCCCGCCGCCGACTCCGCCGACGCATCCGTCGATGACATGGACATCACCCCCGAGGGAGGGACGCCCAGCCGCCGGGGAAGGGTTCCTCAGCCCTCCGCGTCGTCCGGCCACACCCCGATGTGGTCCTGCTCAAGCTCGAGCGCCACCCGGTGCTCCATGCCGAGGGCCTGGGTGTACTCGGCCGGGAGCTGGAGCCGGCCCGCGCGGTCGAGCATCGCGTACTCCCGCGCCACCAGCGACTCCTGGCCCTGCTCGTCGACCTCGGTGCGGCGCAGCACCTCCGAGGAGGTCCGGCCGTCGCGGATGGCGACCGTGCGGCGCACCTCGGAGGCGACCGCCTGGTCGTGGGTGACGATCACGATCGTCGTGCCCAGCTCCTCGTTGGCGCGGCGGAAGGCCGCGAAGACCTGCTCGCCGGTGGCCGAGTCCAGCTCGCCCGTCGGCTCGTCGGCGAGGAGCACGGCCGGGTTGTTGGCGAGGGCGACCGCGATGGCCACCCGCTGCTGCTGGCCGCCGGAGAGCTGGTGCGGGCGCCGGTCGCGGATCTCCGAGATGCCCAGCATGGCGAGCAGCTCCTCGGCCCGCTCCGCCTTCTGCTTCGAGCGGCCCCGCAACTGCATGGGCAGCGCCACGTTCTGGGCGGCCGTCAGGTACGGCAGGAGGTTGCGGGCGGTCTGCTGCCAGACGAAGCCGACGACCTCGCGGCGGTAGCGCAGCCGCGCCTTGCCGTCCATGCCGAGCAGGTCGCAGCCGGCGACCCGGGCGGCGCCCGCGGTCGGCACGTCCAGGCCCGCCAGGATGTTCATCAGGGTCGACTTGCCGGAACCCGAGGCGCCCACCAGGGCCATCAACTCGCCCTCCTTCACCAGGAGGTCGAGCCCCTGGAGCGCCTGCACCTCCACCCCGTCCGTGGTGAAGATGCGGACGAGCCGGTCGCAGGCGATGAGCGCGTCATGGCCGTACGAAGGCCGGTCGCGGCGCGCCGTGGCCCGCCGCTCCAGCTCTTCCAGGCTGGTGTCGGACAAGGCCGTGTCGGTGTTCGTCATCGTGCGTCTCCTGCCCTGAGTTCCTTGATCGAGCCCCTGCGTCCCGCCCACCACGCCTGTCCGACCGCCGCGAGCGCCGTGAGGACGACGACGGCGAGCGCGGGCAGGACGAGCGACCAGGGGTCCGCCCGCAGCGGGGCGCTGTCCAGCGGGGCGAAGCCCGGTGCCGCCGCGAGCGCCAGCCGGAACAGGTCGATGCCCGGGGCGAGCAGCGGCACCGTCGCCCAGCCGACCAGGATGCCGCCGAGCGCGGCGAGCACCGCCTGCGGCAGCGCCTCCAGGGCGAGCAGCCGCCGCCCCTGCTTCCGGGTGAGGCCCATGGTCCGCAGCCGGGCCAGGAGCGTGTTCCGCTCGGGTGCGCTCTGCATGAGGGAGAGCAGCAGGGCCACCACGGCGAAGGCGGCGCCCGCGCCGATCGCGCCCAGGTAGATCCGCTCGGCACCGGACTGGAGCGGCGAGTCCACGTACGTGGCCCGTTCCTCGCTGCGGAGCTTCACGTCGAGCCGGGAGGACTTCGCCTTCACGGCGGCGCGCAGCGCGGCGCCGTCCACCGGCCCTGTGACGAGCAGCTGGGTGGCGGCCCGGTGGGTGAGGTCGGCGCCGTTGACGAGGAGGAAGTCGGCGTCGTCGAGGGCCGGGGTGGTGGAGCGGACCGCGACCACCTGCACGCGGAAGACGCCGGCGGCCGCGATGATGTCCATCGGCTGCTTGCCGAGCCGTTCGGCGAGCTTCGGCGAGGCGATCGCGGGCAGCACCCGCTGGGTGTCGCCGACGGCGCCCTCGCCGCCCTTCCCCGTCGAGGCGAGCAGCCCGGCGGGGAACGGGCCGAAGCCGGTCCGGTTCGCGAGCCGGGTGTACGAGTCGGGCTCGACGCCCACGATCGGCGCGCTCATCGGCTCGGCGGTGGTCCCCTCGTGGGACGGCACGTCGACCCCGTACTCGATCTGCACCGCCGCCACGTCCCGTACCCCCGGCAGTCCGCGCACCGACTCGGTGAGTCCGGCGGGCAGCGGGGTCCATTCGACGTAGCCGCCGATCCGGGCGTCCGCGCCGGTCGCCAGGAGCGCCGCCCGGTCGCGGGCGTCGGCGACGCCGGCGAGGACGGAGCCGCCGAAGGCCGCGGTGGTCAGCGCGAGGACGAGGGCGAGCAGCGGAAGGGTGCCGGAGGAGGAGGCGCGTCCGGCGCGGGCGAGGGCCAGCGGTCCGACGGCCCCGCGCAGCCGGCGGGCCGGGCGGGCCAGCCAGCGCAGCGGCAGCGGGTAGATCCGTACGAGCACGGAGGCGGCGATCAGGCCGACGAGCACGGGCGCGGCGCTCACCAGAGGGTCGCCGGAGCCGGAGCCGGAGCCGGAGCCGGAGCCGGAGCTGGAGCCGGAGCCGGTGCCGCGCAGCCGCAGTGAGGCGACGGCGCCCACGGCGAGGACGAGCAGGGTGAGTTCGAGGACCGTGCGGCGCCGGGAGGGGCGGGCGGTGACCACGTCGTCGCGTGCGCCGTGCAGGCGGACGCGCCGGTGGCGGACGACGGCGCGCACGGGCAGGACGAGCGTCGAGATCAGGGCGACGAGGACGGCGGCCAGGACGGAGGGGGCGAGGGGGATCCCGGCGGAGTCTCCGCCGGGCGGCGGGACGGTAGCCACGGCGAGGCCGAGGGCGAGCGCGGCGGCCGGTACGGCGACGGCCGAGGTCTCGCCGAGCAGCCGCAGTCCGACGCCGGTGAGCGAGGCGCCGCGGGAGCGGAGCAGGGCGAGTTCGCTGTCGCGGCGGGCGACGAAGAGGCCGCCGGTCATCCCGAGGACGACCGCGGCGACGGCGCCGATCCCGAAGACGGCGACGGCCACGACCGGGTTGATGGCCTCGCGCATCGAGCGGTAGGAGTCGACGATCGTGTCGAGCTCGGTGGTGAGGGCGGCGTTGCCGCCGACGGCCCGGCGGAGTTTGACGAGGTCGGGGCCGCTCGCGGTCGCGTCGAGGGCGGCGGCGAGCCGGTCGGTGTCCCGGCCGGTGAGGTGGCCGACCGTGGGCATGTACCGGAAGAAGAGCTCCGGTTCGCTGTTGGTGGAGAGGACCACGGGCGCGGAGGCGGGGGAGAGGAGCAGCGCCCCCTGCCAGTAGTACTTCACCTCGTCGCCGACCATCGGGGCGAGCGCCGGGGTGCGCAGCAGCGGCTCGACGGCCCAGTACGGGGATTCCGGGGCGCGGGGTTCCACGATCCCGGTGATCGTGACGGCGAGCGGTTCCGGGCTGGTCTTGCTCGGCACGTGCACGACGGAGCCGGGCTTCAGGTGCAGGGACTCGGCGGTCTGCACGGTCACGACGGCTTCGGGGGCGGCGGCCGTGCCCGCGGCGGGCCGGCCCTTCCGCAGCGTCGCGTGTTCGGCGAGCCGGGACGGGGAGGACAGGACGAACTCGGGCGGGAGCCCGTCGGGCCGGGGCAGCCACGGGTCGGTTCCCTCGACGCGCTTGACCGTACGGACGCCGTGGACGGTCTGCTCCGGGTCGGCGACGATCGGTGCGGACAGCAGCTTGCGTGCGGTGTCGCTCTTCTTCTGGAGCGCGCCAGGGTTCAGGCCAGGCCCGCGTTCGTCGATGGGGATCGGGGTCGTCAGTTCGAGGACGGAGTTGCGCGGCTCGGCGGTCCGGATGTCGTGCCGCAGGCCCTCCGTCTCGTACCGGTCGACGGCCCGCGGCAGCGCGGCCGCGAGGTACGCGGTGACGAGGACGAGCAGGGCGAGGGCGGCGGCGGCCCAGGGCGCGGTCCGCAGCCGGGTCCGCACCCAGGGCGCCACCGCGCGGGCGGGCTTGTCGGACCGGGACCGGGGCATGGCGGGGGCCTTCCTGCGTACGGCGGGCATGTCGGTGCTGTCCCTGTCCTCGTCAGGGGCCGTCGGCGGCATCAGTTCTCCGCCTGGTGGCGCAGGGTCACGGCCGGGTCGGCGCGGCGCAGGGCGATCGCGGCGACGATGGCGAGCGGCAGCGCGGCCACGCCGGCGAGCAGCAGCGCCACCTGGCCGAGGGGCAGTTCGACGAGGACCGGCGGGATGGGCCGGGCGGCCTGGCCGGTGAGGACGACGAGCGGGACGACGGCCCGGGCCAGGACGGTGCCGAGCCCGATGCCGACGAGCAGGCCGATGCCGATGAGCAGGCCCTGTTCGGCGGCGACGAGCCGGGCGAGCTTGCGGCGGGGTGCGCCGAGTGCCCGCAGGACGCCGAACTCGGCGGAGCGTTCCCGCATGGCGCCGGCCGAGCCGACGGCGAAGCCGACCGCGGCGAGCGCGGCGGCGGCCGCGGCGACCGCCATCAGGGCGGCGTTGGGACCGGCGCCGAGCGGGTCGCCGAGGAGTTCCTCGGCGGCCTCGTCCCGTACGAGGACCTGGGCCGGGTCGGTGTCGGCGCGGGCGCGCAGGGCGGCGGCGACCTCGTCCGTGTGGCCGGGGGCGGTGGTCAGCCACCACTCGGTGGGCGGCAGGGTCGCGAGGCCGGCGGAGTGGGCCGCCAGGTAGCGGTTGACCGCGCCCAGGTCGAGGAGGATCGCGCCGCCCTCGTCGGGGGTGGCGACGGTGGTGGTGGCGGAGGCGGTCCGCGCGCCCGGTCCGGTGCTGGGCAGCTCCTTGACCACCTGGTCGACGGTGACGTCGAGCTGCCGGCCGGCGATGCCGATCTGGATCAGGTCGCCGGTCCTGGCGCCGGCGGCCGCCATGAAGGCGTCGGTGGCGACGGCGGTGAGCCGCTTGGGGGCCTTCGGGGCGGGGGAGTTCATCCGCAGGGTGAACTCCGGGGCCTCCACGGGGAGGCCGATCGTCGCGCCGATGACGGGGAACGCGAAGGAGTACGGGGCGGGGCGGCCGCCGGTCCCGGCGGACCCGGCGCGGGCGGTGGCCCTGCCGTCGGTCGTGCTGTCCCCGGCCATGGTCTGCTCGTAGCCGGCGGCCCAGTCGGCGAGGACCTGGGCGGGGGAGTGCGTCGTGGTGCCGCCGGTTCCGACGGTGGTGAAGGCCTCGACGTGGAGGGTCTGCGTGCCGTTCGCGCCGTCGGGGACGGTGCCGGTGAGTTCGAGGCCGGTGAGGGTGAGCGGGCCGCCGGTGCCGGGGCTGCCCTCGGCGCCGGGTGCGGCACCCTCGGTGCCGAGGTCGAGGCTCAGCCGGTGGGTGCGGCCGTCGGAGGGCAGCGCTCCCAGGTCCCGCCGGTACGGGACGCCGTTCGGGTCCTCCACGACGGCGCCGACCCGGGTCTCGGGCGTGCCGGCGGGCGTGGAGGTCCGCAGGTCGACGGTGAGCGTGCGGGTCCCGGTGGGCAGCGCGAGACCGGCGCGGGTGACGGTCTCGGGGGTCAGCGGGGCGAGCAGGGCGGGGGCCGGGGTGCCGGAGAGGTCGGAGCGGAGGAACATGCCGCCCGCGTAGCGGGTGTCGACGGCGAGGACGGTGGCGTTCTTCCCGGCCATGTCCAGCGAGGTGCGGTGCACGGGGGCGACGGCCTCGACGCCCGGCACGGCGGCGAGGCGCTGGGTCTGCGTCGGCTCGCCGGGGCCCGCGCCGAGGACGCGGACGTCCGTGCCGACCCGGAAGTCGGCCTGGTCGCGCTGCGAGCGTTCCCACGAGCCGCTCTGCGCGATGGCCAGCATGCCCATCGCGACGGCGAGGACGAGGAGGAGGACGGGGCCCGCGCCGCGCAGCGGCCTGCGGCTGAACTGCCAGCCCGCGAGGGCGGCGGAGAGCCCGCGCCCGCCGGCCGCGCGCCGCTCGGCCAGCTTGGCGGCGGGCGGCAGCAGACGCAGCGTCAGGACGGTGCCGGCGAGCAGGGCGAGGGCGGGCGCGGCGACGAGCACCGGGTCGACGGAGCCGCCGCCGGCCTCGTCCGCGCCGAGGGTGCCGCCCGCGGCGGCCGGCCGCTGGAGCTGCCAGTACGCCACGGCCGCGATCGCGAGGAGGCCGAGGTCGGCCCCGGCCCGTACCGGAGCGGGCAGCGCCGCCGAGCGGGCCTTGCGCAGCGAGACGACGGAGCCGTCCCCGGCGGCGAGCGCGGGGGCCACGACGGCCCCGGCGCAGCACAGCGCGACCACGGCGGCGACCAGCCACACCTGCGGCGAGGGCGAGGTGTCCAGGCGCACCCCGAGCTCGGAGAGCGCGGACCGCTCGGCGAAGAGCCGGGTCAGCGGGCCGGAGAGCAGCGGGGCGGCGAGCGCGGCGGGCAGGGCCAGCAGCAGCGCCTCGGTGGCGGCGAGCCCGGCGATCCGGCGCCGCGAACCGCCGCGGGCCCGCAGCAGGGCCGTCTCGCCGGACCGCTCGGTGCTGAGGAGCCGGGCGACGAGCAGCAGCGCGTACGCGGCGAGGAGCACCAGCTGGACGGCGACGATCAGCAGCGTGGAGCGGGAGACGAGCAGGGCCCGCTCGGTCTGGTCGAGGACGGTGGGGAGCGCGGTCGACGCGGAGATCGTCGTCCCGAAGGCCTGCGTGGAGGCGGCCAGCTTCTTGGGGCCCTCGGTGGCCGCGGCGCTCAGGGCGTCCATCCGGTCCGTGGTGAAGCCGGTAAAGTCGGCGGAGCCGAGCCAGGTGGTGTCGCCGGAGCTCAGCGCCCCGGAGGTGAGGACGGCCGGGTCGACGAGCAGCGGCCCGTACGTGGTGAACGCGACGGTCCGCACGCCGCGGCCGCCCGCCTGGTCCAGCTGCCAGTAGAGGTCGGCGGTGTCGACGGGCTTGTAGACGGCGGTGATCCGGGCCTTCACCGGGCGGTTCGTGAGCCGGTCGGTGAGGTCGAGCAGGGTGCCGGGGCCGACCTTGAGACGCCGGGCGGCTTCCTCGGGGAGCGCCGTCTCGACCACGCCCCCGGCGCGGGCGGGCGAGGGCCAGGAGCCCTTGACGAGCGAGAGCCGGGAGCGGTCGAGCGCGGCGAAGTGTGTCAGATCGGGGTCGCCCGTGCGGGCGGCGGGCGGCTGGAGGCTCCGGGGCAGCGCGTACGGCCCCGAGCGTTCGAGCCGCCACACGGTCACCGGCAGTCCGTCGAAGGTCCTCCGCACGCCGTCCTCGACGGCGGCCTCGGCGCCGGCCCGCTTGGCGGCCGGCACCTGGCCGCTGACGAGCAGCGAGGCGGCGGCCGCGGACCGGCCCCGCAGCCCTGCCTGGAGCGCGGCGTCCCCGATCGCGCCGGAGAAGGCGGAGAGGGTGGCGAGCACCGAGGTCGTCAGGAGCACCGCGAGGAGTGCCGCGGCGAGCAGCAGCCGGTGTGCCCTGACGCGCAGGAATACGAACCCCGTCACCCATCCCCCTGGATCCGCTGAAGTTTCCTCGGATGCTTTCAGAGGGCACGTGTCGCGGGTAACCGCTTCCACACGGACCTTGATGGGATCGTGACCGTTATTCGGCGTTCCGTGTCCGGAACGTTTCAGTCCGTGGAGGGGGTGAGGGGATCCCTCAGCTCGCGGTGTTCACCATCGACGCCGCCGCGTACGTCAGATAGCGCCACAGTTCCTTCTCGTGCTCCGGCGCGAGGCCGAGCGAGTCGAGGGCGTCGCGCATGTGGCGGAGCCAGGCGTCGTGCGCGGCCTGGTCCACGGTGAACGGGGCGTGGCGCATCCGGAGGCGGGGGTGGCCGCGGTGGTCGCTGTAGGTGCGGGGGCCGCCCCAGTACTGCATCAGGAAGAGGGCCAGGCGCTCCTCGGCCGGGCCGAGGTCCTCCTCGGGGTACATCGGGCGCAGCAGCGGGTCGGCCGCGACGCCCTCGTAGAAGCGGTGGACCAGGCGGCGGAACGTCTCCTCGCCGCCGACCTGCTCGTAGAAGGTCTGCTCCTGCACTGTTTCCCCGGGAATCTCGTTCACCGTTCCATCGTCTCAGATGCCCCGACGGAGGACCGGAGGCTTAGGACCACCTGTACGGCCGGTAGCCCGGGGGACGACCACCTGTACGGGCGGTCGCCCCGGGGGCCCGGAGGGCGGGAGAGTGGACCCATGGACGAGTTCGCCGGGGCCGGGGCGCGGCAGCGGCGCGCCCTCGTGCGGGAGCTGGAGGCGGACGGCCTGCTGACCGACCCCGCCTGGCGGGCCGCCTTCGCCGACGTGCCGCGCCATCTCTTCGTCCCGTACTACTACGTCTCCGCGCCCGGCGGCTACGAGCGGCTCTGGGCCGGCGACCCCGAGCCGGAGCGGCGGGACCGCTGGCTGCGCGGGGCGTACGACGACACGGCGATCGCCACCCGGGTACGGGACGGGGACCTGGTCTCCTCCGCCAGCCAGCCCTCCCTGATGGCGCTGATGCTCGACGCCCTGGAGGTACGCGACGGGGACGACGTCCTGGAGATCGGCGCCGGCAGCGGCTACCATGCGGCCCTGCTCTGCCACCGCCTCGGCGCGGAACACGTCACCACCGTCGACCTGGACGAGGAGATCGCCGAGTCCGCCCGCAGCCACCTCGCCGCCGCCGGGTACCGCCCCGCGGTGCTCGCCGCCGACGGAGCCCGGGGCTGCCCCGAGCACGCCCCGTACGACCGGATCGTGGCGACCTGCGAGGTGCCCGCCGTGCCCTATCCCTGGCTCGCCCAGTGCCGGCCCGGCGCGCTCGTCCTCGCCCCGCTCTCCACGGGGCTGATCCTGCTGCGGGTGCGCGACGCCGCGCACGCCGAGGGCCGCTTCCTCGCGACCTCCGCGTACTTCGTGGCGCTGCGGGGCGTCGCCGCCCAGGCCGTGTCCCCGGCCGTCCCGCCCCATGGACCCGCCGGGGACGAGCGCTTCCTCTTCCTGTGGGGGCTGGTCGCGGGGAGCCTCGACAGACGCGAAGCGCTCTCGCTCTGGCTGCGCGAGCGGCGGCCGGAGCGGGAGCGCTTCGGGGTGACGGTCAGCGGCGACCGTCAGTGGGCCTGGCTGGACGACCCGGCGGGGCCGTACGCCTGGCCCCTGCACTGAGGTGCCCCGTCAGACGTCAGACGTCAGGCGTCAGACGCAGCGGATCGTGATCGTGGTCCAGGCGCCGACGTGCACCCGGTCGCCGTCCTGGAGCTGGACGGGGACGTAGGGCTGGATCGGCTCCTCGCCGCCGTTGACCGTGGTGCCGTTGGTGGAGTTCTGGTCCACCACCGCCCACGAGCCGTCCGGCTGCTGCACGAGCACGGCGTGCTGGTGCGAGACGCCCGGGTCCTCCGGCGGCACCGACAGGTCGATGTCGGGGGACTCCCCGGTGGAGTGCCGGCGGCGGCCGATGGACACCTGGTTGCCCTGCAGCGGCACGTGCTTGTCCGGCGAGTACGCGGGCAGGTTCAGGCCCGTGGCCTCCGGACCGCTGCGCTGCATCATCGCCATGAAGTACTCGCGGTCGGGACCGATGACCGCGGTCCAGGCGAGGGGCTGCTGCGGCCGCGGCGGCTGGAACTGCTGCGGAGGCTGCGGCGCCTGGTGCTGCGGGGGCCCCTGGTGCTGCGGAGACTGCGGCGGCTGGTGCTGCTGCGGGGGCGGCGGGGGCGCCTGGTGGGGCGGTCCCTGCGGGGCCTGGTGCTGCGGCGGGGCCGGCGGGGCCTGCGGCGGCTGGTGCTGCGACGGCGGCGACAGGACCCAGTCGTCGTCCGCGCGCGGCTGCGGCGGCGCCGGCGGGGCCGGAGCCTGGGCCGGGGCCTGGAGGTACGCGGGCGGCGCGGGCGGCTGCTGCCCCTGCGGGCGCTGCGGCGGGGCCTGGTGGTGCGTGGGCTCGGCGCCCAGCGGCTCGGCCGGCCGGTTCACCTGCGAGGGCCGCGAGCCCTGGTAGCCGAAGGGGTCCGGCTGCTGCGGGGGCTGCTGCTGCGGCGGCGCGGGCGGCGGGGACTGGAAGCCCGGCGGCAGGTTGAGGCCGGGCGGCGGCCCGGGCTGCTGCGGCGGGGCGCTCGGCGGGGCGTTGTGCGGGGCGTTATGCGGGGCCAGCGGCGTGTACGAGGTCGCCGTGTTCGTGAGGAAGTTCCAGCGGCACTCCTCGCAGAACGGCGCCATGTGCTCGCGCGGCGTCCGGCACTGCGGGCACAGCTCCGCCTGGGCCGTCGCGTTCGGGTCGCCACCGGGGCCGAAGCCACCGGGGGCCGCGGGGGCACCGGGACCGCCCGGGCCGAAGCCGCCGGGAGCGCCCGGACCGCCGGGGGCGCCGGGCGGCGGGCCCATCGGGGGCTGGCCGGGGCCGCCGGGGCCCGGGTATCCGTACGCGGGGGGCGGCGGCGGGGGAGGCGGCGGTACGGCACCCGTCGGCGCACCCGCCCCGGCCATGCGATGGCCGCAGACCTCGCACCAGTCGTCGGAGACCGACTGGTGTCCGTTCGGGCAGGTCGGCATGTCGGTGCTTCCCCCTCTCGTCGTCCGGCCCGGTGGCCGGGCTACCTCTTCACGCGAACGGTCTTGGTGGAGCGGGTCTCGAGTGTCATCTCGTCCGCTTCCGCGACCTTCGCCTTCAAACGCACAGTACCGGTCGCCGCGTCGACGACGTCGACCACCTTCGAAAGCAGTTTCGCCGTATCCGCGTTGCCGGAGGCCGCCGCGAGCTGCACGGCACGGCCCAGCTTGGCCGTCGCGCCGTCACGATCGCCCGATTTGCGGGCATCGAGGCCCTGCTGGATGACGTCCGCCAGCTCGGCCTGGCCCGTGTAGTGCGCGACCTGCGGGTTGATCGACGTCGACATCGCGAGGTCGTCCGTCCACACCGCCCGTACCAGTCCTTGAGACAGCGGGCGCGGATCGCCGCCCGCCGGGTCCGGGGCGAGCAGGGAGACCCGGGCGGCGAGCATCTCCTGGCCGACCGCCGCGCGCGGGACCCGCACGCTCACGTGGTAGTCGCGGGACTCGTCGCCCCACGAGCCCGTCGGGTAGTCCCCGGCGCGCGGCCCCGCCTCGGTGCGCCGCCCGGTGAGGTCCTCGACGGCGGGCGCGACCTGCTTCACGAACATGATCTCGACCCCCACCGGGGTCCACAGGCGCAGGGCGACGTCCGCGACGCCCTTGCCCATCGCGTGCTCCATCATCGCCGTGAAGTCGGCGGCGAGTCCGGCCGGGTCGGCGACGATGTCGGCGGTGCCGAGGAGCGCCGAGGCGATCCCGGTGACCTCCTTGACCTCCCAGTCGGTGCCGACCCCGCGCGCGTCGCAGGTGAACCGGCCCGCGCAGGCGTCGAGCGCGTCCCGCAGCTCGGCCGGCGCCTCGTGCTCGTTGCGGCCGTCGGTGAGCAGGATGCCGTGCCGGATGGTGAGTTCGGCGGAGGAGAGCAGCCGGTCCGCGAGGCGGAGCCAGGTGCCGATCGCGGTGCCGCCGCTCGCGGAGAGCCGGCGCAGCGAGTCCTTGGCCTCGGCGCGGGTCCGGGCGTCGGCGACGGCGAGGCCGCCGTCGGCCGGGTAGACCTCCTTCGCCACGTGCGTCCCGGCGACGACGGCGAAGCGGGTGCCGTCGCGCAGGGTGTCGATGGCGGCGGCGGTCGCCTCGCGCGCGCCGCGCATCTTGGTGGCGGGGTAGTCCATGGAGCCGGAGCAGTCGAGCATGATCACGACGCCGGTCGCGGCCGGGTCGCCGCCCGCGAAGCCTCCGGTCGTGCCGCCGCCGGTCGAGGTGACGGTGACGATCGCGCTGACGTCCCGGCCGCCCTCGGGCAGGAACTCGTTCTGGTAGACGTCCACCGAGAACTGGGGCGCGGTCGGCTTGGAGAAGTTCGCCATGTGTTTCGGCTCCTCGGGCAACAACGGTGAAGGGGACGGGGATCGGCGACCGCTCTCAGGCGGATCCTGCCCCTCGGGGTCCGACGGTGAACGGGACGAGGGCGACCGTGATGTTGTCGTGGCCTCCGCCGTCGAGGGCGTGGCCGACGAGGACCTGGGCGCTGTGCAGCGGGCGGTCCGCGGCGTCGGCCGGGACGACCCGGGCCATGTCCTCGGCGGCCTCCGCGTAGTTCCACAGGCCGTCGGTGCAGACCACCACCACGCCGGAGCGGTCCGGCTTGAACGCGGCTGTGTGCGGGTCGAGTTCGTACGAGTCGGCGCCGAGCCAGCCGGTGATCGCGTGGGCGCGCTCGTCCGCGTACGCCTCGGCCTCGTTCATCAGGCCCGCCGCGACCATCTGCGCGGCCCACGAGTCGTCCTCGGTGAGCCGGGCGGGCGGGGTGCTGCGGTCGTCCGGCACCCAGTAGGCGCGGCTGTCGCCGACCCAGCCCACGACGAGCAGGCCCGCGGCGACGACGGAGCCGACGATGGTGCAGGCCGGGGCGTTGCGGTGGCGGTGCGGGTCGTGCTCCGAGCCGCCCTGACCCGGCTCCTCCGCGAGGGAGTTGACGGCCTCGGCGGCGGCCACGATCGCCTCGTGCATCGCCTGCTGCGGGTGCGTGCCCCGGGGGAGCGCGGCGAGCAGCGAGGCGCCGGCCGCCTCCGCGGCGGCGGCGGAGGCCTCGTCGGGGCGGGTCGCCGAGGAGACGCCGTCGCAGACGATCGCGAGGGTGGCCGGGGAGCCGTCGGGCAGGGTGGTCGCCGAGACGGCGAACGCGTCCTCGTTGCGGTGGTGGCGCAGCCCGCGGTCGCTCACGGCGGCGACGCCGGTGAGCTCCCGCTCCATGTGGTCGCGCTCGCGCGGCTGGGCGTGCCCGCAGTTCTCGCAGTACCCGTCGGTGTCCACCCGACCGGCCCGGCAGGCCACGCAGAGGGTGGCGGCGGGTGCCGCGGCGGGAGTCGTGGCAGCCGCGGCCGCCGGGGCCGGGTCCGCTCGTACGGCGGTACGGGGGTCGGGCGCGGCCAGCTCGAAGTCACCGTCGGACGTGGGGGATCCGACGGAGCGGGAGGCGGGCCGGGACACGGGCGCGGCGCTACCGGCGGGCGCCGGAGCTCCACCGGGCACGGCAGCACCGGGCGCGGCGGGACCGGGCACGGCGGGACCGGGCACGGCGGTACCGGGCACGGCAGCACCGGGCGCGGCGGGACCAGGCACGGCGGAGCCCGCCGTCGGGCCGTCCGTGCGGACCTCCATCGTCGGGAGGTCGCGGCCGCCGGAGTCGGTGCCCGGCAGGTCGCCCGGGTGCTGGGTCATGGTCGAGAGCGAACCGGGTTCGCGCGGCGGGGCCTCCGGCCAGGTCACGGGGGCGCCGATCGCCACGGTCGGGCGGTCCGGCTCGGCCTCGGCGGCCGGCGCGGCCGACAGGTCGTAGCCGCACGCCCCGCAGAACCGGTCACCCGAGTCCAGCGGCTCCGCGCAGCCCGGGCAGGCGGCGAGTCCGTGCGACGGCTTCGGCTTCTGGGACATCTTCACACCCACGTCCGGGGGCGGAAGCGGTTGGCCCGCTCCACCAGTTCGATCCTCTCCTCGCCCCGCTGGGCGAGCCGGGCCAGCACCCGGTACGAGCGTTCGAGGCCGAAGCGCAGTCCGCGCTCGTCCAGTTCACTGCCGAGCAGCAGCGCGCCGCCGCCCGGTGCCGCACCGGGACTCCCGGAGAGTACCCAGTCGAGCGCCGTCCCGAGCACCTCCGTCGACAGGTGCTCCCGGCGCACCGCGTCGAGCCCGAAGCCCTGGAGCGCGGAGACCTGCGCCGCGGCGGCCGTCAGATCGGCGCCGAGCGGCTCGTGCGCCGGACGCCGCCGCAGCCGCGCCCGCACGGCCGCGACCCGCGCCGCCGTGTAGTGGATCGACGCCTCCGGTACGGACTCCAGCGCCTGTACGGCTCCGATGCGGTCGCCCGCCGCGAGCCGCACCCGGGACAGCCCGAAGGCGGCGCTGACGAAGCTGGGGTCCGTGGCCCACACCAGGCGGTAGTACTCGGCGGCGTTGTCCAGCTGCCCCAGGACCTCGGCGCAGATCCCGAGGGCCAGCTTCGGCGCGGGCTCGCCCGGGAAGGCGTCGTACACCGCGTCGAAGGCGAGCGCCGCGTGCTCGTGGTCCCCGGTCACCAGGGAGGCGACGCCCCGGTACCAGACGACCCGCCAGTCGTCCGGGTCCCGCTCCTCCAGAGCGGCGAGGGTCCGCGCTGCGGAGGGCAGGTCGCCCAGCTCCAGCTGGGCCCGCAGGGTCCGCAGCCGCAGCTCGGTGGAGGGCGCGGGCGCGCCCTGGAGCGCCCCGAGGAGCTCGGCGGGGGCGGCGGCCGCGAGACCGGCGAGGAACCCGGCGTTGGGGTCGCTCGTGTCGACGCGCGGCACGGGCAGCGCGAGCGCGGTGGCCGGCGCGTCGAGCGGCGCGAGCAGCTCCGCGAGCCCGGAGCCCGCGCCGGAGCCGGCCGGCCCGGCGGGGCCGGTCTGCTGCGGAACCCCGGCCGCCGGCGGGAGTTCGGCCCGCTTGCGCCCGCCCTTCCGCGCGCCGAGCAGCGACACGTCCTCCGTCAGTTCGGCGAACAGCGCGGTGTCCGTGACCCGCACCTCCGTGCCGAACAGCGTCGACAGGGCCGGCCGGGGCCGCCCCGACTGGAGCGCCACGACCTCGCGGAGCACGCCCGTCAGCTGCTCGGCCATCTCCTGCGCGGAGGCGAACCGGCGGGCCGGGTCCGGGTCGGTGGCGCGGACCAGGAAGCGGTAGTACGACTCGTACGTCCGGAAGACGTCGATGTGCTCCGGGTCGGGCAGCGAGTCCACGAAGACGTTCGTGTAGCCCTGGAAGTCGAAGGTCATCACGGCGAGCGTGCGGGCCACCGTGTACAGGTCGCTGGCCACCGAGGGGCCGACCTCGGCCACCTCCGGCGCCTGGTAGCCGACCGTGCCGTAGATCGCGGACTCGTCGTCGTCCATCCGGCGGACCGCGCCCATGTCGATGAGCTTCAGCTGGTCCTCGGTCTGGATGGCGTTGTCGACCTTGAAGTCGCAGTACAGCAGGTTGCGGCTGTGCAGGTGTCCGAGCGCCTCCAGGGCCTCGATGCCGTACGCGCAGGCCTGCTCCACCGGCAGCGGGTCACGCCGGCCGTCGGGGGTGCGCCGGTCGTTGGCGATCTCCTTGAGCGACTTGCCGCCGACGTACTCCATGACGATGTAGCCGTCCATGGAGCCGGTGCGCGGGTCGAGGTGCTCGACGAAGTTGTAGATGCGGACGATGTTGGAGTGCTCGATCTCGGCGAGGAAGCGGCGCTCGGAGATCGCCGCGGCCATGGCGTCCTGGTCGCCGGTGTCGAGGAGGCCCTTGAGGACCACCCACCGGTCGGAGACGGCCCGGTCGACGGCGAGGTAGATCCAGCCGAGCCCGCCGTGCGCGAGGCAGCCCGCGACCTCGTACTGGCCGTGCACGATGTCCCCGGCGCGCAGCTTCGGCACGAAGGAGTACGGGTGCCCGCACTTGGTGCAGAAGCCCTCGGTGCGGCCCGGCCGGTCGCCGCGCGCGCGGCCCACCGGAGCCCCGCAGTCCGAACGGGAGCAGAAACGCTTCCGCTCGGGAACCTCGGCGTTCTCCATCACCGCAGCCCGCGGATCCGGGCGCGGCACCTCGGGGATCGTCACCAGGCCCGCGCCCAGCCGGTTCCGGGCGGACTGCCCGCTCGACGAGCCCGAGCTGCGCACCGACACCGAGCGGCCCGTCGAGGTCCCGGAGGCCCCGGAGAGCGAACGCGAGAGCCGCCCGGAGACCGAACGGCGCGAGGTCGAGGACCGGGACGAAGCGCGCGAGGACGCGCGCGAACTGCTCCGCGAGGAGGCCGAGTCACGCCCCCCGACGCCCGTCCCCTTCCCCGGCACGGCCATCCCGGTCGGCGTCGACCCGATCAGGCCCCCGGGCGCGACGACCGGCGCGAGCCCGCAGGTGTCGCAGTACAGCTCGCCGCCTCCCATGTCCTCGTACGAACCCTCGCACGAAGGACGCTGACAGCTCCCCACGCCCGTCTCCCCGCTCACCACTGTCGTCCTCCCGCGTCCCTCGTGTCCCGCGGACCGGTCAGCACGTCCGCCACCGCCTGCTGATAGCGCAGCACCGCCTGCTCCGCGACCCGCAGATCGCAGGGCGCGCTCCACAGCATCCGGCGCGCCGCGTCGTACCGCTCGACGAGCAGCGGATCCTCTGCCCCGCCGAGCCGCGCCGCCTTCGCCTTGTACGCGTCGAGCCGGCCGCGCAGCTCCGCCCGGACCGCGAGCGGCGCGGTGACCGCCGTCAACGACTCGCGGGCCCGCAGCAGTTCGTCCTCCGCCTCCCGCTCCAGGGACTCCAGGAGCGGGGAGAGCCGGTGCCACTGGGCGTGCCTGCGGTACTCGGCGGCGGCCGCGAGCCGCTCCTGCAGCACGATCGGCGGCCCGCTGACCGCCGGCACCTCGGAGGCGGCGATCTTCGCGAGGACCTCGCCGCGCGCCGACCGCGCCTCGGCGAGCGTCCGGTCCGCCCGCGAGAGCACGTCCCGCAGCCGCAGCAGCCGGTCCTCGGAGTCCTGCCGGACCGCGAGCACCGCCTCGATCTCCCGCCGCACGTCCTCCAGGGCCAGGGCCGCCCGGTCGTACCGCTCGGTGTCGGGACGGCCGCCGCCGGGCGCCGAACTCCCCGCCGCCGGCCGCCAGAACGCCAGCGGGTCGGTCACCACCTGGGAACGCAGCGCGGTCAGCTCGGCCGTGATCGCCTCCAGCTCGTCGCCCGCCGGATGCTCCCCGGGCCGCACGCCGACCGAGTGCGCGAGCGAACGCGTCCGGCCCAGCTCGGCGGCGAGCAGGTCTATCCGGGCCGGCAGCGCCGACCAGACCGCGTCGGCGGTGACGACCAGGTCGAGCGAGGAGGCGTACAGCTCGTTCATCCGCCGGACCAGCCCCTCCAGGCTGAACCGCTCGGTGAGCAGGGCGTCCTCGCCGGCCCCGCCCGGGACGAGCACGGTGTCGCCGCGCAGCCGGTCGGTCAGCTCCACGAGCTCCTCCCGGCCGGGCCAGCGGCGCCGCGCGCGCAGCTCACGGGCGTCCCGCAGGGCCCCGGTGTACACGTCGAAGCAGGTCCAGAGCAGGGTGATGGTCCGCTCGGCGGCCGCCCACCGCTCCCGGGTCGTGCCGGTCAGCTCGGCCCCTTCGAGCAGCCTGCGGCCCGCGTGGTCCTGGAGCGCGAGGAGCGAGTCCTCGATCGCCTTGTGCTCGGCGCCGAGCCGCGCCAGCGCACGGTCCACCTCGTCCCGGTCCATCACCGGCCCGGGGGGTCCCGTGACGCCCATCGGTCACCTCTTCCGCTTCGTCGTGTGCAGGGTTACTCCTTCGGGGGCGCGCACCGGGCTACTTGTACAGCGGGGCGGGCGGCCCCGGTATCCCCGGCAGGTCCTTCGCCAGCCACTCCTGGTACGCCTTCTGCCAGGGGCCCTGCCGGTAGCCCACCAGGACCTGGTTGACCCGGCGCACCAGGTCGTCGTTGCCCAGCTTGGCCGCCACCCCGTAGTACTCCTCCGTGAACGGCCGGCCCTTGAGCTCGACCGCCGGGTCCTGCGCGGCCTGGCCGGCCGCCAGGGCGTTGTCCGTGACGACCGCGTCGACCTCGCCCATCTGCAGCCGGGCCAGGCAGTCCAGCTGGTTGGGGACGGTCAGCAGGTCCTTGTCGTCCTTGGTGCCGTCGGCCTCGTCCTTGAAGACCGCGCCGAAGGAGTTCTCCTCCAGGGCGTCGTAGGCCGTGGAGCCCTCGGCGGTGCAGACCCGCTTGCCGCGCAGCGAGGAGTCGTAGCCGGTGATGTCCGTGGCGAGCTTGGGCGCCAGGACCTGCTGTCCGGCCTGGAAGTAGGCGGTGGAGAAGGCGACCTGCCCGATCCGCTTGCAGTTGATCGTCATGGTGCGCACGACGAGGTCGACCTTGCCGCTGTTCAGCGCGGCGATCCGCTGGTTGGTCGGGATCGTCCGGAAGATGATCGCCTGCGGGTCGCCGAGGATGTCCTGGGCGACGGCCCGGGCCAGGTCGATGTCGAAGCCCTCCAGGACGCCCTTCTCCGGGTTCCGGTAGCCCCAGCGGTAGCTGGACTGGTCGACGCCGACGATCAGCTTCCCGCGCTCCTTGATCGCCCGGATCGACGGGCCGTCCGCCGAGGAGGGCGTGAGGGAGGCCTCGGGGTGCTCGCAGGTGTCGGCCTTGACCTGGACGCCGGTGCCCACGCCGGGGCCCGCCGTCAGCGGCGCGGCCGCCGCGCCGCTCCCGTCGTGGGCGAGGGGCAGCAGGGTGAGCGAGGCGGTGAGCCCGCAGGCCAGGGCCATGGCGGCCACCCCGCCCCAGCCGCGCAGCCGCTTCGCCGTCCGCCGCACCAGCGGGTCCGTGCCGCTCGCCGCCCGCCGCACCAGCGGGTCCGTGCCGTTCGGCATCCCGCCCCCTCTCACCGGTACTCCGACAGTCTGCGGTTGATGCCGAGCACGGCGCCCGCCGCACCCAGGATCCCGAGGGCCGCCGCGCCGAGCGGCAGCGCCGTCAGCGCGTCCCTGGCGTCCCCGGCGGAGCGGGTGAACTCGCTCTGCTCGTGCGCGAGGGCCCGCTCCAGGGCCGCGTCGACCTCGTCGAAGGACTGGCCCGTGGACCCCGTGGCGCCGACGACCCGGCCGAGGGCACCCTCGTAGTCACCGGCCTCGTCCTTGGACCGGGCGTCCTTGTGGCGCTCCCGCCACTCGGCGGCGTGCTCGGAGGACTCGTCGACGGGGCCGCGCCCGGCGTCGTCGTCGGCGAGCTCCCGCGCGTCGGCGAGCGCCGTCGTCAGGGTGCCCATGCTGGCCGTGTAGTCCGCCTCGTACTTGTCGCTCTTGCCGTCCTCGGTGAGGACGGCGCCCCGGGCGACCAGGGTCAGGTTCTCGTTGGCGCGGGCCGTGAGCGAGCTGATCCGGGCCGTGTTGAGCACTTGGAGGGACTCCTGCCCGTGCGCCCGCGCGCTGTTCAGCTCGGTCCGGGTCACGGTGTGCGCGGCGAGCAGCCAGAGCAGGACGGCCACGGTGGCGGCGGTGGCCGCGAGCAGCCCGTGGTTGAAGACCCGGTTGGTCCTGAGGTAGTTGCGGCGCTGGGCCCAGCCGAGGAAGCCGAGGGCGAGCAGGCCGAGCGCGAGCGACAGATACGGCCAGGCGCGGGCCGAGTCGTCGTCCCGGTGCAGCCGCTCCGTCTCCGCCGCGTACAGCCGCTCGGCGGCCGGCAGCAGGGCGCTGGACATCTGCTGGTTGGCGTACCGCAGATAGGCGCCGCCGAGCGGCAGGCCCTGCCGGTTGGCGGCCCGGGCGCGCTCGATGAGGCCGGTGTAGCGCGGGAGCTGTTCGTTGAGGGTGGCGATCTCGCGGGCCGAGGCGGACGAACCGTCCGTGTTCGCCGCGGCCTTGACGAGCAGCCGGGAGGCGGTGGTGATGTCCCGGGTGTACCGCGCGCGGGACTCCGCGGGCTCCAGGGTGCCCGCCAGGAATCCGCTCGCGGCGGTGGTGTCGGCGTCCGCGAGGGAGCGGTAGATGGCGGCCGCGTCGGCGCTCAGCGGCTGGCTGCGGCTGACGACGTCGTCGGCGGCGGAGGACCGGCCGGTGACCTCCAGGGCGGTGACGGCACCGAACGCGACGACGAGCAGCGCCAGTACGGCCCCGAGGATCTGGAGCCGGCCGGGCTCGGTCGTCGCGGCCTCCCGCAGCCGCTCCCGGCCCAAGGCCCAGGCGCCGCGCCCCGCGGGCGGGCCGGCGGCGGGCACGGGCTGCGGCTGCGCGGGTACGGTGCCCGGGCGCGCGGGCGCCTGGGCCGTGCCCCGCGCCGCCGATGCGGCGGGCGCGTTCGGCGGGTGTGTCACTTGACCTCCCCCTCGGTCGCTGACGTCGGCCCGTCCGGCCGGCCCCGGTGGGACCGGTTCCGGTGGAGGACCACCCGGCCAGCAGTATGGCCTCAGGAGGCCGTCCGCACACCGGGATTGACTGGATCTTGTCGCCTATGGTGCCCCATGCCTCCCAGGCATCAGCGGGCGAACCCCCTCACTCTGAATACGTCGCCCGGCCGACATCGGTTCCCTCTCGGCCATCGCTCGAACAGGTGAACATGCGTGCGGGGCGCCCCGTCGGCACGACGAGACGCCCCGCATCCCCCACCCCTCAGGCCTCGTACCGCTCCCGCAGCCGGGCCTTCGCCTCCGGACCCGCGGCCACCGCGTCCAGGGCGAGCAGCCCCGCCCCGAGGACCGGCGGAGCCGTCACGAAGCCGATCACTGCCTTCGGCGCCCGCGCCGCCAGGAGTTCACGGATCCGCGCCTCCAGCCGCGGATGGCGGGCGGCGAGCACACTGCCGCCCAGCAGCACCGGGGCCTCCTCGCGGTCGAGCCCCAGCCGGCGCAGCGCGACCGCCGCCATGGCGACGACCTCGTCCGCGAGCCGGTCCACCAGCGACTCCGCCAGCGGATCGCCCTGGGACGCGACGCGGAAGAGCACCGGCGTCAGTTCGAGCCGCCGCCCCATCGGGATCCGGCCCAGGTGCAGCGCCTCGATCAGCGCGGACATCGAGTCCAGGCCGAAGTGCGCGGGCAGCGCGTGGGCGAGGGCGGTGGGCAGGCCGCGCCCGTCCTCGGCGCGCGCCGCGCACCACAGCGCCTCGTCGGCGAGCCCGCCGCCCCCGCCCCAGTCCCCGGAGATCTTCCCGATCGCCGGGAAACGCGCGGTCCGCCCGTCCGGCGTCATCCCGACGCAGTTGATCCCCGCCCCGCACACCACGGCCACGCCCCGCGGCTCGTCCACCCCGGCCCGCAGGATCGCGAAGGTGTCGTTGTGCACCCGTACCGAAGGGCTCCAGCCCCGGCCGAGCAGCTCGGCCCGCAGGGCCTCCTCCTCCACCGGCAGGTCGGCATTGGCGAGACAGGCCGTGACATGCGCGAACCCCACCGGGACACCGGCCTCGGCGCAGGCCCGTCCGACGATCTCCGCGAGCCCGTCGACCGCCGTCTCCACCCCCACCACGGGCGGCTGGAACCCGCCGCCGCGCGCCGACCCCAGGACGGCCCCGTCCTGCGACAGCACCGCGACGTCGGTCTTGCTGTTCCCCGCGTCGATCGCGAGGAGCCCCCCACTCCGCTTCACGCCCACGCCAGGTGCTCCCGGTTGTGCGCGATCAGCCGGTCGGTGAGCCCGTCGGCGTACGCGTACTGCCCGACCAGCGGGTGCGCGAGCAGCGCCTTGAACACCCGGTCGCGGCCGCCGCGCAGCGCCGCCTCCAGGGCCAGGTCCTCGTAGGCCGTCACGTTCGCGATCAGACCGGCGTACAGCGGGTCCACCGGCGTGACCGGCAGCGGCGTGGCCCCGTGCGCGCCGACCGCGGCCTGCGTCTCGATGACGGCGTCGTCCGGCAGGAACGGCAGCGTGCCGTTGTTGTACGTGTTCACCACCTGGTACGGCGAACCGCCTCCGCCCAGCAGCGAGGCCGCCAGGTCCACGGCCGCCTCCGAGTAGAAGGCGCCGCCGCGCCGGGCGAGCAGGGCCGGCTTCTCGTCGAGCGCCGGGTCCCCGTACATCTCCAGGAGCTCCCGCTCCATCGCCGCGACCTCGGCGGCCCGCGAGGGTTTCGTGCCGAGCTCCCGCACCACCTCGTCGTGCGCGTAGAAGTACCGCAGGTAGTACGAGGGGACGACGCCGAGCCGGTCCAGGACCGGGCGCGGCAGCCGGAGGTCGCCGGCGATCGCCGCGCCGTGCTCGGCGAGCAGCCGGGGCAGCACGTCCTCGCCCTCGGGGCCCCCGATCCGTACCGCCCGCTCCCAGGTCAGGTGGTTGAGCCCGACGTGGTCGAGGTGGACCTCGGACGGGGTCACGTCGAGGAGCTTCGCGAACTTCCGCTGGAAGCCGATGGCGACGTTGCACAGGCCGACGGCCTTGTGCCCGGCCTGGAGCAGCGCGCGCGTGACGATGCCGACGGGGTTGGTGAAGTCGATGATCCAGGCGTCGGGGTTGGTGCGGCGGACGCGCTCGGCGATGTCGAGGACGACCGGGACCGTGCGCAGCGCCTTCGCGAGGCCACCGGCACCCGTCGTCTCCTGGCCGACGCAGCCGCACTCCAGCGGCCAGGTCTCGTCCTGCTCGCGGGCGGCCTGCCCGCCGACCCGCAGCTGGAGCAGGACGGCGTCGGCGCCCTCGACCCCGGCGTCGAGGTCGGTGGTGGTGACGACCTTCCCGTCGTGGTCCTGCTTGGCGAAGATCCGCCGGGCCAGACCGCCGACGAGCTCCAGGCGCTCGGCGGCCGGGTCGACGAGGACGAGTTCGGTGATGGGCAGGGTGTCGCGCAGCCGCGCGAATCCGTCGATCAGTTCGGGGGTGTAGGTGGACCCGCCCCCCACGACAGTGAGCTTCATGACTCAGCCCTTCACTCCGGTCAGGGTGACTCCCTCGACGAACGCCTTCTGCGCGAAGAAGAACACGAGGATCACGGGGGCCATGACCAGCACGGTCGCGGCCATGGTCAGGTTCCAGTCGGTGTGGTGCGCGCCCTTGAAGGACTCCAGGCCGTAACTGAGCGTCCAGGCGGCCGGGTTCTCGGAGGCGTAGATCTGCGGCCCGAAGTAGTCGTTCCAGCAGTAGAAGAACTGGAACAGGGCCACGGCGGCGATGCCGGGCTTCGCCATCGGGAGCACGACCCGTATCAGCGTGCGGAATTCGCCGCAGCCGTCGATCCGCGCGGCCTCGACGTACTCGTTCGGGATGGTCAGCAGGAACTGGCGCAGCAGGAAGACGGCGAAGGCGTCGCCGAACGCCATCGGGATGATCAGCGGCCACAGGGTTCCAGAGAGGTCCATCTGCTTGGCCCAGAACAGGTACATCGGGATGATCACGACCTGCGGCGGCAGCATCATCATCGAGATGACGAGCAGCAGCGACAGATGCCGGCCGCGGAAGCGGAACTTCGCGAGCGCGTACGCCACGGGGATCGACGACACCACGACGAGGACGGTGCCGAGCCCCGCGTACAGCAGGGAGTTCTTCCACCAGGTGAGGAAGCCGTCCGTCCGCAGGACCTTGAGGTAGTTGTCCCAGTGCCAGGAGTCCGGCGTCAGGTCCCGGGTGAGCGCCTGCTGGTCGCTCATCAGGGAGGTCAGGAGCACGAAGACGAACGGGAGCACGAAGAACAGCGCGGCGGCGATGCCCAGCGAGTGCACGGCGATCCAGTGCAGCAGCGCCTTGCGCCGGGCGGTCCGCTCGGCGGCCGAGGGCGCGGACGGGGTGGAGGGGGCGGAGCGGACGGAGGTGGACAGTGTCGTCATGGTCAGTCACCCGAGCCGATCAGGCCGCCGCGCCGGCGCATCAGCAGGGCGGTGAAGGCCATGGAGAGTGCGAAGAGCACGAGCGCCACCACGCAGGCCGCGCCGTAGTTGAACTGGTTGAACCCGAGGCTGTAGACGAGCTGCGGGAGGGTCAGCGTGGAGTTGTCCGGATAGCCGGGCTGGAAGGCGGCGCCGGAGCCGCCCATCACCCCCGAGGCGACCTTCGCGGCCACGATCGGCTGGGTGTAGTACTGCATCGCGCCGATGATCCCGGTGACGACCGCGAAGAGCACGATCGGCGAGATGTTCGGCAGGGTGATGTAGCGGAACCGCTGCCACGGGGAGGCGCCGTCGAGTTCGGCGGCCTCGTACTGCTCCTTCGGCACGTCGAGCAGGGCGGCCATGAAGATGACCATGAGGTCGCCGACGCCCCACACGGCGAGGACGGTCAGGGCCGGCTTGGCCCAGTCCGCGTCGTTGAACCAGGAGGGGGCGGGGATGCCGACCGCCTCAAGGAACGAGTTGACCGGTCCGGTGCCGGGGTTGAGCAGGAAGACGAAGGCGAGCGTGGCCGCCACCGGAGGTGCCAGGTACGGCAGGTAGAAGAGGGTGCGGAAGATGCCGGCGCCCGTCTTGATCTTGGTGATGAGCAGGCCGACGCCGAGGCCGAAGACGACCCGGCAGGTCACCATGACGACCGCCAGCCAGAGGGTGTTCTGCATCGCCGGCCAGAACTTCGGCATGTCGGCGAAGACGTACGTCCAGTTCTCCAGGCCCCGCCAGGTCGGCGGGTTGAGGCCGTCGTACCGCATGAACGAGAAGTACAGCGTGGAGATCAGCGGATAGGCGAAGAAGACGCCGAACCCGATCAGCCAGGGTGACATGAACAGCAGGGTCCGCAGCGCGTTGCGCCGGTGCTTCGCCCGCAGGGTGTACGTGGACATGGCCGTCACTTCGCCGCGGCGATGTCGCGGTCGATCTGGGCCGCGGTGTCCGCGAGGCCCTTCTTGAGGTCCGTGACCTGGCCGTTCTCGTACCGGTGGGCGAGGTCGGAGAGGGTCTCCTGGGGGGCGGCGCCGTTCACCGCGCCGTCCGTCGTGGTGGACCCGGGGTGCCGGGCGATGTCCAGGAAGACCTTGAAGCGGTCGTCGAACTTCAGGTTCGGGGACTTCAGCGCCTCGAAGGTGGAGGGGACGTTCCCGATGCCGTTCGCGAACTCCACCACGGCCTCGGTGTCCGTGGTCATGTACTTGACCAGCTCCCAGGCCGCGTTCTGCTTCTTGCTCTGCGGCGCGATGCCCATGATGGTGCCGGAGAGGTAGCCCTTGCCGTAGTCGGCGATCTCGTCGTCCGCGACCGGCAGCGGCGCCACGCCCACGTCGAACTTCACGCCGGCGTTCTTGATGAAGTTGAGCCGCCACTCGCCGTCCAGCTGCATGGCGACCTGTCCGGTGTGGAAGGGGTGCTTGGTGCCCCACTCGTCACCGAAGGTGGTGCGGTACTTGTCGAGCTTCTGGAAGCCGCCGAGGGAGTCCACCAGGGACTTCTGGTACGTCATCATCTCGGCGAAGGCCGGGTCCTTCGCGACCGTCGACTTACCGTCCGCGTCGAAGTAGCCGCCGTGCTTCCACTGCGACATGTAGTGCTCGACGACGGTCTCGTAGCCCAGGTAGTTGGGCATGAAGCCGAGCTGCTCGTACGAGTCGCCCTTGGCCTTCGTCAGCCGCTTGGCGACCTCGGCGAACTGCGACCAGGTCTTCGGCGGGGCCTCGGGGTCGAGGCCGGCCTTCCGGAACGCGTCCTTGTTGTAGTAGAGCCCGTACGCGTCGGACAGCAGCGGCATCGCACAGCGCCTGCCCTCGAACTGGGTGTACTTCTGGAGGACCTTCGGGAAGGTCTTGTCGAGGTCCAGCTTCGACTTCTCGATGAACGGCTTGAGGTCGGCGAGCGCGCCCGAGGAGCAGAACTTGCCGACGTTGGAGGTGGTGAACGAGGAGACCACGTCAGGCCCGTTCGACCCGCCCGCGCGCAGCGCCTGGCCCAGCTTGTCGTCGTTGATGTTGCCGACGACCTTCACCTTGATGTTCGGGTGGGCCTTCTCGAAGCGGGCGACGTTGTCCTCGATCGCCTTGACCTCGGCGGGCGCCGACCAGCCGTGCCAGAAGGTGATGGTGGTCTCGGCCTTGGGGTCGTCGGACGCCGCGTTGTTCGCGGAGCCGGTACAGGCGGAGGCGAACAGGGCGATCGAGGCGGTGGCGGCGAGCGCGGCGGCGGCTCTGCGCGGGCGTACGGGCATGACGGGGTCTCCCTGGGACGGGTTCGGGCGTGGCGAGGGGCGGGGACGGTCAGCGCGAGGTGTCGAAGACCTCGTCGCGCGTGGTGGCGAGGGCGCTTTCGAGTGCCCCGCGCAGGACGGGGCTGCGGCGCACGGCGGAGAGGACGAGCCGCGGCCGGGAGGGGGCGAGGTCGGCGAGTTCGGACTGCACGCGCGCGCGGAGGGGTTCGCCGCCGGGGACGAGGGCGTCTCCGGAGAGCACGATCAGTTCGGGGTCGAGGACGGTCACGAGGGAGGCGAGTCCGACGGCGAGGCGCTCGGCGTAGCGGTCGAGCAGCTCCGCGTACCGGGGGTCCTCGGCGTGCGCCTCGGCGGCGTGCGCGAGGAGGCCGCTCACCACCGGGACGTACGGGTGGTCGGGCGTCTCGATCCCGGCCTCGCGGGCGAGCCGGGGCACCGCCTGGATGCCCGCGAGCTCCTGGAAGCCGCCGGAGTTGGCCTTGGTGACCTGCCGTACGAGCGGGGTGCCGGGCACGGGCAGGAAGCCGAGCTCGCCGGCGCCGCCGGTGAAACCGCGGTGCAGCCGCCCGCCGAGGACGAGGGCGGCGCCGAGGCCGTGCTCGTTCCACAGCAGGGCGAAGTCCTCGTGCCCCCGCGCGGCGCCCAGGCGCTGCTCGGCGAGGGCGACGAGGTTCACGTCGTTCTCGTACTCGAACGGCATGGGCAGGGCGGCGGCCAGCTCCTCCAGGAGGGTGGGGGAGTGCCAGCCGGGCAGGTGGGAGGCGTACCGCAGCCGTCCGGTGGCCGGGTCGAAGGCGCCGGGGGTGCCGATGACCAGGCGTCGTACCTCCGCAAGGGCGATGCCGGCCGCCTTGACGGCCCCGTCGAGGGCGTCGGTGACCTGGCGGACGACGCCGGAGGCGGAGCGGCCGGGGGTGCGGAGCTCGAACTCGCCGATGATCTCGCCGGTGATGTCGGCGACGGCGGCGTGGATGCGGTGCTGGTCGACGTCGAGTCCGGCGGCGTACCCGGCCCGCGCGTCGACCGCGTACAGCTGGGCGTTGGGCCCGGGCAGGCCCTCGGTGGTGCCGGTCGCGACGACGAGCCCGGCCGCTTCGAGGCGGGCGAGCAGCTGGGACGCGGTCGGCTTGGACAGACCGGTGAGCTTGCCGATCCGGGTCCGCGAGAGGGGGCCGTACTCCAGGAGCAGGTCCAGGGCGGCACGGTCGTTCATGGCCCGCAGGACGCGGGGGGTACCGGGGGTTCCCGGAGGCGTACCTGCCATGGGGATCGCACCTGCCCTCGTACGGTGGCTGCAGCACCCGCGAGGGCACTGTTAGGAAAGTTTCCTATTGGGTTGGGAGGAAGGTAAGGCGGCCGTCACCGGGGCGTCAAGACCCGGGAACGCGGCACGCCCCCGAAGGCAACGAAAGCGTTACCCGCGGGGGCGTGAGGGACAGGAGGGACTACTTGGAGAGGTCCGGCTTCGGCAGCGGGGTGGCCGCCGCCGACTGCGGCGAGGTCGTCGAGGCGAACGCCGACGGGGCCGACATGCCGGCCGTCGGGTCGGCCGCCGCCTCCTCGGCCTGCGGCGGGACGCCGCCCACGATCCGGATCCCGGCCTCGTCCAGACCCCGCTTGATGCGCCAGCGCAGCTCGCGCTCCACGCCCAGCTTCTTGCCCGGCATCGTCTTCACCTGGACCCGGACCGTCATGGAGTCGAGCAGCACCTCGCTCAGGCCGAGCACCTCCACCGGCCCCCAGAGGCGCTCGTTCCAGGGCTCCTCCTTCGCCATGGCGTCGCCCGCCTCGGTGACCACCGCCCGCACCTGCTCCAGGTCCTCCGTCGGCCGGACGGTGACGTCCACCCCGGCCGTCGCCCAGCCCTGGCTGAGGTTCCCTATCCGCTTGATCTCGCCGTTGCGCACGTACCAGATCTCGCCGTCGACCCCGCGCAGCTTGGTCACCCGCAGACCCACCTCGACGACCTCGCCGGAGGCCACGCCCGCGTCGACCGAGTCACCGACGCCGTACTGGTCCTCCAGGATCATGAAGACCCCGGACAGGAAGTCCGTCACCAGGTTCCGCGCGCCGAAACCGATCGCCACACCGGCCACACCGGCCGAGGCGAGCAGCGGCGCCAGGTCGATCTTGAACGCGCCCAGGATCATCAGACCGGCCGTGCCCAGGATCAGGAAGGACGTCACGGAGCGGAGCACCGAGCCGATGGCCTCGGAGCGCTGCCGCCGCCGCTCGGCGTTGACCAGCAGACCACCGAGGGCGGTCCCCTCCACCGCCTGGGCGGAGCGGTTCATCCGGTCGATCAGCTTGGTCAGGGCCCGGCGGACGGCCCAGCGCAGCACGAGCGCCACGACCAGGATCAGCAGGATGCGCAGACCCGTGTTCAGCCAGGTGGACCAGTTCTCCTCCACCCAGCTCGCCGCGTTCGTTGCCTTCTCCGCGGCCTCGTCCAGAGTGACCGGCATCGGTTCGGGTTCGGTGGCAGCCGCTAGGGCGGACCAGGACACGGGACAACCTCCAGGCATCGCGTACGCAGGCCATCCACAGTAACGGGGCGTCGGACGTGGTCCCGTAGCCCTGTTCGAGGGAGAGACCGACCTCACCTGGGCACATACCGGGGAGAGATGCCGATGTGGTCGAGAACACTCCGGGCCCGTCACCCCGATATCGATACGTGGTGGCGCCGCGACCAGGCATAAGGAGAGACTGAGAGCAGTTCGTCCCGGCGCGAGCCACGCGCCGCCGGCGTCATAGGAGGCATCCGTGCCGCATGTCCTGGTCCTCAACGCGTCGTACGAGCCGCTCGGCGTCGTACCGCTCCGCCGCGCACTCGTCCTCGTACTGGAGAACAAGGCTCTCTGCCTCGAGGAGTCCGGCGCCTTCCTGCACAGCGAGACCCAAGTCCTCCCCGCTCCCAGTGTGGTGCGACTGAAGCGCTTCGTGCGGGTCCCCTACCGGGGGCCCGTTCCCTTGACCCGCAGAGCGCTCTTCGCGCGCGACGGCGGGCGCTGCGCGTACTGCGGGGCCGTCGCGACCAGCGTCGACCACGTCATCCCGCGCAGCCGAGGGGGCACGCACGCCTGGGAGAACGTCGTGGCGGCCTGCCGCCGCTGCAACCACGTCAAGGCCGACCGGCACCTGCGCGAGCTGGGCTGGCGGCTGCGGCACCAACCCGCCCCGCCGACCGGCCTGGCCTGGCGGATCATCGGGACCGGACACCGGGACCCCCGCTGGCTGCCGTACTTGGAGCCGTACGGCGCCGAGGACGTCATGGCCCGGATCGACTCCGTCGCAGACACCCCCGTGAGGGCGCTGACGACGGGTTGAGCCGGGCCTTTCGCGTACGCGGGGCCTCCGGTACGGAGCGGCACGACCCTCACGGGGCGGGCCGCTCCTCCGGCGTGTCCCCGGCCGGTGCGGCGGGCTTCGACGGCGGGGCCACCGCATAGGTCTCCACCGACCAGAGCGAGTAGCCGAAGCGGGTCGCCCGCGCCTCCCCCTGGACCCGCAGGAAGCGGGTGTCCGCCGCGTCCATCCGGACCGACTCCCGGCCGCCCCTGCCGTCCGCGACGGTCGCCGCCGTCCGCCAGACCCGCCCGTCGGCCGAGACCTGCACCCGGTAGCGGGAGGCGTACGCGTCCTGCCAGTGCAGCACCACCTGCCCTATCCGGGCCGGTTCGGGCAGCTCCATCTGCCACCAGGCGCCGTCCTCCGCCGGGGAGGACCAGCGGGTCGCCGGATCGCCGTCCACCGCCGACGCGGCCGGGAAGTCCGGGGTCTCGTCGCCGGAGGAGGAGGCCGTCGCCGCCCGCGCCAGGTCCGGGCCCGCCGTCCGGGGGAACGCCCGCACCGTCAGGACCCGCTCCTCGCCCGCGAAGGAGACCGGCACCCGGTACGCACCGGACGGCACGCCGGCCGCCACCGACACCTCCAGCGGGACGGTCGTCCGCGCCCCGCGCTCCACCACGGCCTGCCCCGGCAGCCGCACCGCGATGCCCTTCGGAGCCTTCGCCGTCAGCGCCCCGCGCACCTCGCCCGCGCGCCGGCCCGTCAACTCCACGTCCACCCGCTGCGCCGGGCCGCCGATCTCCGCGTCCGTCTCCGTGCGCGCGAGGTCGAGACCGGCGCGCGGCCCGTCCGCGAACCACGGCACGAGCGAGCGCACCTCGGGCGCCGGACCGGCGCCGCTCCACACGACCCGCAGGGCGTCCGCCGTCAGCCCCTTCAGCTCGGTCTGCGTCCACCCGGAGGCGGACAGCGGGCCGAGCGGCCGCCAGCCCTCGCCGGGGACGTACGCCTCCACGCGCGCGTCCCCCTCGCCGCCGGCCCCGCCGGGCTCGGTCATGACCGTCAGGGCCTCCACGGGCCGCGCCCGGTCGAGCCGCACGGTGTACGAGCCGGGGGCACGGTCCGGCCGCGCCGCGGGGGTCCGGTCGGCGCCCGTCCAGGCCGCCGACTCCGTCACCGCGCGCGTGAGGAACGGATCGAGGACCCCGGAGCCGACCGTCACCCGGCCCGCCTTCAGGGCCTTCCGCTGCCGCTCCAGGTCCAGCTGTGCCCGCCAGGCCGCCGCGCCGTCGCCGCGCGCTTGGGCGAGGAGCATGTCGACCGCCGTCTCGCCGGCCCGCCCGTACCGGGAGAGCTGCTCCAGCCAGGGGCCCGTCTCGTCGTCGAAGGCGCCGTCGGCGGTGGCGGTCAGCCGCTCGGGGGCGTGGCGCATCACCGAGAACGCGGCACGCAGCTCGCGCGCCGCCTTCTCCCGGGCGGCCGTGCCGGCCGTGCCGGTGCTCGTGCGGGACGCCCAGAAGGCCGTCAGGAGCGGCTTCAGATAGGCCGATTCGCCGCCCGGGTCGAGGATCGACGAGGAGCCGTTCCCGGCGAGCGCGCGCAGCGCCTCGCGGGCCGCGGGGTCGGGGCCCGCGAGGTCGTCCACGGCCGCCTGCCAGGACTCGCGGGGCCGGTAGCCCCTCGGGTTCCAGGCGTAGTCGGCGGTGGTGAACAGCGGGACGCGGGAGGCCGCGGCCTGCTCCATGGCGTGTGCGAGGAAGGCGGCGGAACCGGCGGCCACGGCCGGCTCCCGGCCGGTGGCGGGGCCGAGGAACAGCCGGTCCTGCGCGTAGTCGTTGACCGGGTAGTTGTCCATGGTGACCAGCGGGTGGCCGCCGAGCGCCTTGCGCGTCCCGGCCAGTTCGCCGCCGGTGATCGTGCGCGGCACGACGCCGACGCCCGTCCATGCCACCCGCACGTCCGTGTCGAGCTCCGCGGCGAGCTTCGTGCGGTAGGCGGTCGCGCCGTCCTGGTAGTACTCCGTCGGCATCACCGTCAGCGGCCCGGCGTCCGGGTGCCGCTCGGCGAGCCGCCGGGCCACGGCGTTCGCCACGCGCGCGTGGGCGGTGGCCGCGGCCTCCGGCCCGCGCCCGAAGGTGTCGGCGTCCTTGTCGCAGTGCCACTCGTCGTAGGAGGAGTCCTGGAACTGGAGCTGGAAGGAGCGCACCCCCAGTTCCCACATCGCGTCCAGCTTCCGCGTCAGCGCCGTCACGTCGCCGGCCGAGGCCAGGCACATGGACTGGGCGGGCGCCACGGCCCAGCCGAGCGTCACGTGGTTGGCGCGGGCCCGCGCGGCGAGCGCCCGGAACTCGTCCTGCTGCGCGGCCGGGTAGGGCTCGCGCCACTGTGCTTGGCGGTACGGGTCGTCCCCGGGCGCGTACAGATAGCGGTTCTGCTTGGTCCGGCCCAGGAAGTCCAGCTGGGTGAGCCGCTGCCGCAGGGTCCAGGGGCGGCCGTAGAAGCCCTCGGTGATGCCGCGCTCGGCCGTGCCGGGCCAGTCGCGGACGACGACGCCGGGGATCTCCCGGCCGCCGCCGAGGAGCTGACGCAGCGTCTGGACCGCGTGGAACAGGCCGTCCTCGCCGACCCCGTCCAGGACGACGGTGTCCCGCCCCCGGAAGCGGCCCGTCGCGAGCCGGTAGCCGCCGCGCGGCAGATCGAGCCGCTCGGGCACGCGCAGGGCGGCCAGGGCCGCCTCGGCGCCGGCGCCGGAGTCCTCACCGGAGGTCCCGGCGGCCCGCAGGACCGGTCCCCGGCCCGGCAGGCCGGTGTGGACGGTCCGTACCCCGGCGGCCCGCAGCAGCTCGCGCAGGGCGGCGAGGGCGTACGGATCGGCGTCGGCGTCCGTGAGGAGCGTCACCTCGTCCCCGAGGCGCACGGCGGACCCGCCAGCGGTGAGGGACTGGGGGCGGGGCCAGACGGCGGGCACGCGCGCGGTGGCGGCGCTCACGGAGGGCGGCGCCGGAGCGAGCGGGGCATCGGGAGCCGCGGGATCCTGTGGCGCGGCCGGTGCCGCGGGAGCCTCGGGAGCCAGTGGCGCGGTCGGAGCCGCCTGCGCCGAGCCCGGCACCGCGCCGCCGAGGAGGCCGCCGATGACGGCGGCGGCGACGGCCGTCGCGGTGCGCTTCCTGCGCCCGAGGTGCACGCGGGTCTCCCTTCGGCGGGCCCCGGCGGCTCTGCCGGTTGGTCACGAGTGGGTCACGAGCCCACCACCCGTCGCACGGAGGTGTCAATGCGCGTGGCCGATGTGTCGGCTTTGCCCGGCGAGCCGTCGGCGAGGTGACGTCACTTCGCCACGATCCGCCGGTAAAACGAGGTGGGGTGGGTAGGGCTCTAGTCATTGCCCAGGTCCACCTGTCGAGACGAACCGGGAGACCCCCGTGACCACGACCGCCCACCACCTCGGACGGATACACATCCCAGAGCAGTCGGCGCCGGCCGGCGAACCGCTGACCAGCGAGCCGCCCCTGCCCGACGCGTCACCCCTCACCAGCGAGCCGCCGCTGGCCGTCGCGGCCCCCCTGACCAGCGAACCCACCGCCCCCGGCAGCGCGGGCGGCCCGGAGTCCCCCGGAGTGTGAAGTGACCCTGGCCCGTCTCGCCGCCCGTCACGGCGTCGCCACCGCCCACAGCCCCTCGGAGGGCGTCACCGTGCCGGTGCCGGACGCCACCGTGGTGGCCGTCCTCGCCGCCCTCGGCGTCGACGCGGGCACCCCGGAGGCGGTCGACGCCGCCCTCGACGCGGCCGAACGGGCCGACCGGGAGCGCCTGCTGCCCCCGACCCTGGTCCACCACCACGGCGACGGACCGGCCCGCCCTCCCGAGGGCCTCCCGCCCGGCACCCGGCTGCGGGTCACCACCGAGGACGGCACCGTCGTCACCGGCCGGGACTGGTCGGGGCTTCCGCTCGGCGTCCACACGGTCGACGCGCAGGCCCCGGACGGGCGCGCGGCCACCGGCACCCTGATCGTGAGCCCCGCGCGCGTGCCCGGCCCGGGGCGGCGCGCGTACGGACTGCTCGTCCAGCTGTACTCGCTGCTCTCCACCCGCTCCTGGGGCATGGGCGACCTCGGCGACCTGCGGGAGCTCGCCGCCTGGGCCGGCCGCACCCACGGCGCCGGGTTCGTCCAGGTCAACCCGCTCCACGCGGGCGTGCCCGGGGCGCCCAGCGACCCCTCCCCGTACCGCCCGTCCTCACGCCGCTTCCCGGACCCGGTCCATCTGCGGATCGAGGAGATCCCCGAGTACGCCCTGGTGGGCCCCGAGCGCCGCGAGGAGCTCGACCGGATCCTCGCCGAGGCCGCCGAACTGCGCGAACGGGTCCTCGGCAAGGGCGCCCTGATCGACCGGGACGCCGTCTGGGAGCTCAAGCGGCGGGCCCTGGAGCTGGTGCTCGGCTCCGTGGAGCCCGGTCCCGGCCGCCGCGCCGACTTCCACGACTTCCTCGCCGAGCGGGGCCGCGCCCTGGAGGACCACGCCACCTACCAGGCCCTCGCCGAGCGCCACGGCCACCACTGGCGGAGCTGGCCCGCGGAACTGCGCACCCCGCGCGCGGCCGAGGCCGTCGTGCGCGCCGACCCCGCCCTGGCCGCCCGGGTCGACTTCCACTGCCGGCTCGCCTGGCTGACGGACCGGCAGCTCGCCGGCGCCGCCGCGGCCGCCCGCGAGGCCGGCATGGAGATCGGGATCGTCCACGACCTGGCGGTCGGCGTCCACCCCGAGGGCTCGGACGCCTGGGCCCAGCAGGAGGCCTTCGCGGCCGGCATGTCGGTCGGCGCCCCGCCCGACGCCTTCAACTCCCGCGGCCAGGACTGGGGCCTGCCGCCCTGGCGGCCCGACGCCCTCGCCGCCGCCGGCTACGCCCCGTACCGCGGACTCCTGCGCGAACTCCTGCGCCACGCGGGCGCGCTGCGCATCGACCACGTGATGGGCCTGTTCCGGCTGTGGTGGGTGCCGGAGGGCCACGAGCCCACCGGGGGCACGTACGTCCGGTACGACGCCGAGGCGATGCTCGCGGTCCTCGTCCTCGAGGCCCACCGCGCGGGCGCCCTCGTCATCGGCGAGGACCTCGGCACGGTCGAGCCGGGCGTACGCGAGGAGCTGGCCCGGCGCGGGGTGTTCGGCACCTCCGTGCTCTGGTTCGAGCGGGACTGGGCGGGCACCGGCCGCCCGCTGCCGGCGGGGGAGTGGCGTGCGGAGTGCGTCGCCACCGCCACCACCCACGACCTGCCCTCCACCGCCGCCCGGCTCTCCGGCGAGCACGTCGGCCTGCGGCACCGGCTCGGGCTGCTCGCCGGCGACCTGGAGCGCGAGCGGGCGGCGGACGCGGCGGAGACCGCCGAGTGGCTGGACGTGTTCGAGCGGAAGGGGCTGCTCCCGGAGGGTCCCGGCGACGAGGAGGCCGAGATCAGGGCCGTCCACCGGTTCCTGCTCGCCACCCCGGCCCGGATGGTGGGGGTGTGGCTGCCGGACGCGGTGGGCGACCGCAGACCGCAGAACCTGCCGGGCACCTGGGACGAGTACCCCAATTGGCGGCTGCCGCTCGCGGGCCCGGACGGTCAGCCGCTCACCCTGGAGGAGCTCGCCGCCTCGCCCCGGGCGCACGCCCTGCTGCGCGAGCTGCACGCCCGTGCGGCCACGGAGAACGCCCGGACGGCACCCCCGGGCGCGCGGCCCGTTTAGGTGTTCGCTACTTTTGGGCTGTGGACAAGAAGAACGCTCTGCGCGCCGGCTCGCTCGCGGCCGGTACGACGCTGATGATGCTGCTCATGTCGTCCCCCGCGCTCGCGAACACCCGCGACGACGGTGACGACCCGGCCCCCAAGCTGAGTGTCGTCGAGACCCTCGGCCTGTACGTGGCGGCGCCGCTGGTGCTGTTCCTGGTGATCGCCGGCCTGGTGATGGTGCTCGACAAGTCCAAGAAGGCCTGACCGCCTCAGAGGTCTCCGCCGAGGGCGCCGCACGGTACGAGGTACCGTGCGGCGCCCTCGCGTGCGTCGAGGCCCCCGCACAGCGGCCTCGCGCGGCGCCCTCGCGTGCGTCGAGGCCCTCGCACAGCGGCCTCGCGCGGCGCTCCTGCCCGCCGGTCCTAGACCGTCGTGGCCAGCAGCTTCCTGAGCAGCCCGGACAGCTGCTCCGCCTCCTCCGCGGTGAGCGCGGACTCCAGGGCGGCCCGCTGCTCCCCGAGACCGGCCCCGACGGCCTGGTCCACCAGTTCCCTGCCGCGCTCGGTGAGCGTGACCCGCAGCCCGCGCCGGTCGTTCGGGTCGGGGCTGCGCGTGAGCAGCCCGGCCTTCTCCAGCTTGTCGAGCCGGCCGGTCATGCCGCCGGTGGTGATCATCAGCGTGGCGGTCAGCTCGCGCGGCGAGAGCGTGTACGGCGCTCCTGACCTGCGCAGCGTCGCGAGCACGTCGAACTCCCCGAGCGCCATGCCGTAGGGCGCGTACGCCTTGTCCACCTTGCCGCGCATGGCGTTGGACAGGCGGTAGATCCGCCCGAAGACCGCCATGGGGACGGTGTCCAGGTCGGGGCGGACGGCCGCCCACTGGTCGGTGATGGCGTCGACGGCGTCGTGGCCGGGGGGCTGCGTGTTCATGTCCTCAGTGTTCCCTTCTCCGCTCCTCGATCGCAAGCAAGTCACTTACGAGAAAGTCTCTTATGGGAAAGCCTCTTGCGAGCAAGTAGCTTAGTGGTAAGTTAATCACCACGAAGCCAGTCCGGCGCCCGCCGGTCCGGCGCTCCGCAGCAGGGGGGAACCGTCATGTCCCGCAAGGCAGCAGTCACCGCGCTCACCGCCCTCGCCCCGATCTCCTGGGGCTCCACCTACTTCGTCACCACCGAGTTCCTGCCGCCCGACCGCCCGCTCCTCACCGGCCTCCTGCGGGCCCTCCCCGCCGGCCTCCTGCTCCTCGCGATCACCCGCAAGCTCCCGCAGGGCGCCTGGTGGTGGAAGTCCGCGGTGCTCGGAGCCCTCAACATCGGCGCGTTCTTCCCGCTGCTCTTCCTCGCCGCCTACCGGCTGCCCGGTGGAGTCGCCGCGGTCGTCGGCTCCGTCGGCCCGCTCTTCGTCGTCGGCCTCGCGGCCCTCTTCCTCGGCGAGAAGCCCACCGTGAGGACCCTGCTCACCGCCGTCACCGCCGCCTTCGGCGTCAGCCTGGTGGTCCTCAAGGCCGGAGCCGCCTTCGATCTGATCGGCGTGGGTGCCGGACTGCTCTCCTCGCTCTCGATGTCCGCCGGCATCGTCTTCACCAAGCGCTGGGGCCGCCCCGAGGGCGTCGGCGCCCTCGCCCTCACCGGCTGGCAGCTCACCGCGGGCGGCCTGGTCATCGCCCCCCTCGCCTTCCTGATCGAGGGCGCCCCGCCGGCCATGACCGGCACCAACCTGGCCGGCTACGCCTACCTCGCCTTCGGCAACACCGCGATCTCGTACTTCCTCTGGTTCCGCGGCATCGAGCGGCTGAGCGCCTCCTCGGCCACCCTCCTCGGCCCGCTCTCGCCGATCACCGCCGCCGTCATCGGCTGGGTGGCGCTCGGCCAGGCCCTCGGCCCGGTGCAGGTGCTCGGCATGGTGATCGCCTTCGGCGCCACCCTGGCCGGCCAGCTGAGCCCCCGTACGGCCAAGAAGACCGCCGAGGCCCCCGAGACCGCCGAGGCCCCCAAGGTCGAATCGTTCAGCACAGCTGAAAAGAACGGTCAGGAAGTTTCGATGGACCTGGAGGTTTCCGGGGTGCGACGGTAAGGCCCATGAGCCTGAGCACCGCACGCAACCCGACCACCGCCACCGACCGCACCACCGACCGCACCACCGACCGCACCACCGCAGCCACCGAGAGGCCGGCACCCACCAAGGGCGCCGGCCTCGGCGTGCTCCTCGCCCTCCTCGCCACCGTCGTCTGGTCCGGCAGCTTCGTCGTCGCCCGCGCCCTCCACGACACCGTCCCCCCGGTGCAGGCCGCCTTCTGGCGCTGGATCGTCGCCCTCGTCGCCGTCGCCCCGCTCGCCGCCCGCGAGACCTGGCGGCAGCGGCACCTGATCCGCCGCCACCTCCGCTTCCTCGCGCTCGCCTCGCTGCTCGGCATCACCGTCTACAACACCCTGGTCAACCAGGCCGGGACCGCCACCTCCGCCGGCAACATGGGCATGATCATGGCCGCCTCCCCGGTCCTCATGGCCGTCTTCGCCCGGCTCGGCGGCAACCGCCTCGGCCCGCGCCGCACCACCGGCATGCTCATCGCCTGCGCCGGCGTCCTGCTCCTCGTCAGCAAGGGCTCGCTCACCCCGGACTTCTCCACCGGCGACCTCTGGGTCATGGCCGCCGCCGTCTGCTTCGCCTCCTACAGCGCCCTGCTCAAGCGCCGCCCCGCCGAACTCGGCGGCCTCGCCTTCCTCTTCACCACCTTCGCCCTCGGCGCCCTGATGCTCCTCCCGGCGTACGGGATCAGCCTCGCCGTCCAGGGCGGCTTCGAGCCCACCACCGGCACCGTCGGCCCCCTCGTCTACGTCGGCGTGCTCTCCTCCGCCGTCGCCTTCTTCGCCTGGAACAAGGCCGTCACCCTGATCGGCGCCGCCCGCTCCGGGATCGTCTACTACCTCCAGCCCGTCTGCGTCGCCCTCCTCTCGTACGCCCTCCTCGGCGAGCAACTGGGCCTCGTCGGCGGCGCGAGCATGGTCCTCATCCTCGGCGGAGTGGCCATGAGCGCCACGCGGTAGACGGGCCGGATATGTTGCGCCCCATGACCGAGTGGGACATCAAGAAGCTCCAGATCCTCCGCACCCTCCGCGACCGCGGCACCGTCACCGCGACCGCGGAGGTGCTGCTCATGACCCCCTCGGCCGTCTCGCAGCAGCTCACCAACCTCGCCAAACAGCTCGGGGTGCGGCTCCTGGAGGCCCAGGGCCGCCGGGTCCGCCTCACCGACGCCGCCCATCTGGTGCTGCGCCACGCCGAGGTGGTCTTCGCCCAGCTGGAGCGCGCCGACGCCGAACTCGACGGCTATCTGCGGGGCGAGGCGGGCCAGGTGCGGGTGGCGGCCTTCTCGACCTCCGTGCCCGCGCTCGTCGTGCCCGCCGTGCGGCAGCTGCGGACCGCCCACCCCGGGCTCGACGTCCGGATCCGGGAGGCCGAGGCGGCGGAGGCGTACGAGCTGCTCACCGCCGGCGAGGTCGACCTCGCGCTCTCGCTCGCCGCGCACGCGCCCTCCGCGCGCGACCCCAAGTACAGCAGGCTGCCCCTGCTCGCCGACCCCCTCGACGTCGCCCTGCCCGCCGGGCATCCGCTCGCGGACGCGCCCGGTCTGCGGCTCGCCGACCTCGCCGCCGAGCCCTGGATCTTCGGCGGCTCCGGGCCCTGGTCCGAGATCACCACCGCCGCCTGCGAGGCCGCCGGCTTCGTGCCCGAGCAGGCCCACAGCGCCTCCGGCTGGACCGCGATCCTCGCCATGGTCGAGGCCGGGATGGGAATCGCGCTGGTGCCCCGGATGGCCTCCGCGGACCGCTGGGGCGGCGGGACCGGGGTCGTCATGCGGGTCCTCTCCGCCGACCAGCCGCGCCGCCATGTCGTCGCGGCGGTACGGAGCGGGGCGGAGGAGGGCCCGGCGGTGGCCCGGGTGCTGGCCGCGCTCCGGCAGGCGGCCGCGGCCCGCGAAACCGTTCAGTAGAACTGAACAGCATCGTCGAAAACATTCGATGGACCGAGGTGCGGCCGGCGCGGCAGAGTCGAGGCCATGAGCAGCCTCGACGCGCACCAGGACCCGCACGCCAACGACGCCGCCCCCTACTCCGGAGGCGACCCGTACGCCGACTACCGCACCGGTGACTTCCCCTTCACCGAGCTGGTCGACCTCGCCGACCGTCGCCTCGGCGCCGGGGTCGTCGCCGCCAACGACGAGTTCTTCGCCGAGCGGGAGAACCTCCTCGTTCGCGAGCGCGCCGTCTTCGACCCTGAGCACTTCGGGCACAAGGGCAAGATCATGGACGGCTGGGAGACCCGCCGCCGCCGCGGCGCCGACGCCGAGAACGTCTTCCCGGCCCCCGAGGACCACGACTGGGCGATCGTCCGTCTCGGCGCCCCCGGTGTGATCCGCGGGATCATCGTCGACACCGCCCACTTCCGCGGCAACTACCCGCAGAAGGTCAGCATCCAGGCCACCGCCGTCGAGGGGTCGCCCAGCCCCGCCGAGCTGCTCGAAGCGAAGTGGGAGGAGCTCGTCCCGCCGACCCCCGTCCGCGGCCACGCCGCCAACGGCTTCGAGATCACCGCCGAGCGCCGCTTCACCCACGTACGGCTCTGCCAGCACCCCGACGGCGGCGTCGCCCGGCTCCGCGTCCACGGCGAGGTCGTCCCGGACCCGGAGTGGCTGGAGCTCCTCGGCACCCTCGACCTGATCGCCGTGCTCAACGGCGGCTCGTACGAGGACGCCTCGGACAAGTTCTACTCCTCGCCGACCCAGATCATCCTGCCGGGCACCTCCCGCAAGATGGACGACGGCTGGGAGAACCGCCGCCGCCGGGTCCGCGGCACCAACGACTGGGTCCGCTTCAAGCTCGTCGCCCAGGGCGTCGTCCGCGCCGTCGAGATCGACACCGCCTACCTCAAGGGCAACTCGGCCGGCTGGATCGCCCTCCAGGGCCGCAACGGTGAGAGCGGCGAGTGGTTCGAGATCATCCCGCGCACCCGCCTCCAGCCCGACACCCTGCACCGCTTCAAGCTCCCCGCGCAGGCCGTCGTCACCCACGTCCGGCTCGACGCCTTCCCCGACGGCGGCGTCGCCCGGATGCGGCTCCACGGGGCGCTGACGGACCAGGGCGCGGCCGACCTGCGCGCCCGGTACGCCCGCCTCGGCGGCTGACACGCTTCCGCCCGGCGGCGCGGCCGCGCGCCGACGCCCGCCCGCCGGGCGGACTCCAAGCAGACGAAGGGGCGCCCTCGTGGGGGAGGGCGCCCCTTCGTCGTCGACCGGTACGGGCTACTTCGCGGCAGCCGCGTCCGCCGCACGTGCCTTCAGGGCGCGCTCCACGCCCGCGCGGCACTCCGTCACCATGCGCCGCAGTGCCGGGACCGGCTTGTGCTCGGCGATCCACGCGTCCGTCGCGTCCAGGGTCTCCTGCGAGACCTGGAGCGTCGGGTAGAGACCGACCACGATCTGCTGGACGATCTCGTGGCTGCGGGTCTCCGAGACGCCCTTGATCGACGCGAAGTACTTCGCGCTGAACGGGGCGAGCAGCTCGCGCTGGTCGGCCTGCACGAAGCCGCCGATGACGGCCGCCTGTACGGCGTTCGCCAGCTTGTCGTCCTCGACGACCGAGGCCCAGGCCTCCGCCTTCGCCGCCTCCGTCGGACGGGCCGCGCGCGCGGTGGCCGCGTGACGCTCGCCCGCCGCCGTACGGTCGCGCTCCAGCTCGGCGGCGATCTCCGCCTCGTCGAAGCGGCCGGTGGCCGCGAGGCGCTGCACGAACGCCCAGCGCAGCTCGGTGTCGACGGCCAGGCCCTCGATGACCTCGGAGCCGTCGAGCAGCGCGGCGAGCACGTCGAGCTCCGCGTCCTCGCGGGCCGTCGCCGCGAAGGCACGCGCCCACGCCAGCTGGTGGTCGCTGCCGCCCTCGGCCGCGCGCAGCTGCTCCTGGGCGAAGGCGCCCCAGCGGGCCAGGCCCGTCGCGCGCCACTCCGGCGCCGCGTACAGGTCGATGGCCGCCTTCACCTGGCCCTGGAGCGACTGCACCACACCGATGTCGGACTCCTTGGCGATGCCGGAGAGCACCAGGTCCAGGTAGTCGCGGGTGGCCAGCTCGCCGTCGCGGGTCATGTCCCAGGCCGAGGCCCAGCACAGGGCGCGCGGCAGGGACTCGGCGAAGTCGCCGAGGTGCGCGGTGACGTTCTTCAGGGACACCTCGTCGAGGCGGACCTTCGCGTACGACAGGTCGTCGTCGTTGAGGAGGACGACCGCCGGGCGGGCCCGGCCGGCCAGCTCGGCGACCGGGGTCAGCTCGGCCGCCGCGATGTCCAGCTCCAGGCGGTGGGTGCGGACCAGCTTGCCGCTCTCGTCCAGGTCGTAGAAGCCGATCGCGATGCGGTGCGGGCGCAGCACGGCCTCGCCCTTGGCGCCGGCGGGCAGCGCCGGGGCCTCCTGGCGGACGGCGAAGGCGGTGATGACGCCGTTCTCGTCGGTCTCGATCTCCGGGCGGAGGATGTTGATGCCGGCGGTCTCCAGCCAGGCCTTCGACCAGGTCTTCAGGTCACGCCCGGAGGTCTCCTCCAGGGCGCCGAGGAGGTCGGACAGGCGGGTGTTCCCGAAGGCGTGCGCCTGGAAGTACGCCTGCACGCCCTTGAAGAACTCGTCCTGGCCGACGTACGCCACGAGCTGCTTCAGGACCGAGGCGCCCTTGGCGTACGTGATGCCGTCGAAGTTGACGAGCACGTCCTCCAGGTCGTTGATCTCGGCCATGATCGGGTGCGTCGACGGCAGCTGGTCCTGGCGGTAGGCCCAGGTCTTCTCCGCGTTGGCGAAGGTGGTCCAGGCGTTGGGCCAGCGGGTGCCCTTGACCGAGGCCTGGCAGGCGACCGAGGTGTAGGTGGCGAACGACTCGTTCAGCCACAGGTCGTTCCACCACTCCATGGTGACGAGGTCGCCGAACCACATGTGGGCGAGCTCGTGGAGGATGGTCTCGGCGCGCCGCTCGTACGCCGCGTCCGTCACCTTCGAGCGGAAGACGTACTGGTCGCGGATGGTGACCGCGCCCGCGTTCTCCATCGCGCCCGCGTTGAACTCCGGCACGAACAGCTGGTCGTACTTGGCGAACGGGTAGTCGTACGCGAACTTCTCCTGGAACCAGTCGAAGCCCTGGCGGGTCACGTCGAAGATGTGGTCCGCGTCCAGGAACTCGGCCAGCGAGGGACGGCAGTAGATGCCGAGCGGGACGACCTGCCCGTCCTTCTCGTACGTCGAGTGCACCGAGTGGTACGGGCCGACGATGAGGGCCGTGATGTACGTGGAGATCCGCGGGGTCGGCTCGAAGACCCAGAGGTCGTTCTCCGGCTTCGGGGTCGGCGAGTTCGAGATGACCGACCAGCCGCTCGGGGCCTTCACGGTGAACTGGAAGGTCGCCTTCAGGTCGGGCTGCTCGAACGAGGCGAAGACCCGCCGCGCGTCCGGCACCTCGAACTGGGTGTACAGATAGGCCTGCTCGTCGACCGGGTCGACGAAGCGGTGCAGGCCCTCACCGGTGTTGGTGTACGCGCAGTCGGCGACGACCTTCAGCTCGTTGCGGCCCGCGGCCAGGCCGGCCAGCGCGATCCGCGAGTCGCGGAAGACGGCGGCGACGTCGAGCGAGCGGCCGTTGAGCACGACCTCGTGGACGGCGGGGGCGACGAGGTCGATGAAGGTCTCGGCGTCCGCCTCGGCGGAATCGAAGCGGACGGTGGTGACGGACCGGTAGGTGCCGCCCTCCTGCGCACCGGTGAGGTCGAGTTCGACCTCGTACGCGTCCACGGTCAGCAGCGCTGCCCGCTGCTGGGCCTCTTCACGGGTCAGGTTTGTCCCAGGCACCCGGTCAACTCCTCGGTTTCGTGACGTTTGGGCCATCCTTCCACGGGCCGGCTCAGCGGCGCACGGAACATTTCCACGGTCCGTCACCGCTGATCCGCAGCAGCCCCGGGCCCGGTACCGGGGCGCTCACCCGGACCTCCCCGATCTCGTTGACCAGCAGGTCCTGCTCCTCGTCGTCGTAGAGCGGGTCGAGCGGCGGGGTGTGCTGGTGGACCGTGAAGGTGGACTCCCCGAGGTGCGCGAAGTCGAGTACCCCGGCCGGCCCCTCGTAGATCACCAGATCGTGGGCGATCCCCTCGACGTGACTGTCGAAACGGCGTGCGTGCGAGAGCGGAAGCACCCGCAGCGTCCACGGGGTGTCGGCCTCCACCCGCAGGGTCAGCGGCCGGGCGCGCGGGACGAGGGCGACGGTACGCGCGCGTACGTCGTCCTCGTACGCCGTGAGGAGGAAGTCCTCGGCCCGCCCGTACGCGTCGCAGGCCTCGATCGTCGTGGACAGCGAGTGGTACGACTCGATCTCCAGGAGCACCCAGTGCCCCGCCGGCAGCGCCGGGTCGCAGTGCACGGTCTCCTTGCCGCGCCCCTGGTACACGCGGGGCCGGAACTCCCCGCCGTACGGATCGGCCACCGGCACGGGCGGGGCGGCGGGCGCCGGGGGCGGCGGCGGGGGTACGTAGCCGGGGCCCGGGATCGGCGGCGGCGGGGACTCCACCACGATGCCGAAGTCCGTCGCGAGTCCGGCGAGCCCCGAGGCGTACCCCTGGCCGACCGCCCGGAACCGCCAGCCGCCGCCGTGCCGGTGGAACTCCCCGAGGACGAAGGCCGTCTCCGTCGTCGCGTCCCCGATCGTCCGGTACGCCACCGGGTTCCCGGCCCCGTCCGTGACCCGCACGTCGAGCTCCGGCACCTGCCCGAAGGCGCCCCCGTCGGCGGAGGCGGCGATCACCAGACGCCCGACGTCGGGCTCCACGCGCGCGAGGTCCAGCCACAGCCAGTCCGCGGCCGGGCTCCCGGGCGCGCCCGGCGCCGACCTCCCCAGGTGCCGGACGGCCCCCGAAGGGTGCTCGGCGTGGTTGTAGAAGACCAGATCGGCGTCGCCCCGCACCCGCCCCCCGGCCCCGAGGAGCAGCGCGGAGACGTCCACGTCGGGCACCCCGTGCCCGGTGCGCCAGCTGACCGCGACGTGAAGGGCCTGCGGGGGCAGCGCGACGTCGGCCCCCTCGGGTATCTGGGTCATGGGGGAACTCTGGCACGGGCGGGCACGCCGGAGGGGCGGCTCCCCGCAACGGGAAGCCGCCCCTCCGGAGGGTCCTGGGATCAGCCCTTGAGCTCGGCCGCGACGAGCTCCGCGATCTGCACGGCGTTCAGCGCCGCGCCCTTGCGCAGGTTGTCGTTGGAGAGGAAGAGCGCGAGGCCGTTCTCGACGGTCTCGTCCACGCGGATGCGGCCCACGTACGAGGCGTCCTTGCCGGCCGCCTGGAGCGGGGTCGGGATCTCGGAGAGCTCGACGCCCTCGGCGTCCTTGAGGAGCTCGTAGGCGCGCTCGACGCTGATCGGACGCTCGAAGCGGGCGTTGACCTGGAGGGAGTGGCCGGAGAAGACCGGGACGCGCACGCAGGTGCCGGAGACCTTGAGCTCGGGGATCTCCAGGATCTTCCGGGACTCGTTGCGGAGCTTCTGCTCCTCGTCGGTCTCGAAGGTGCCGTCGTCGACGATCGAGCCGGCCAGCGGGACCACGTTGAAGGCGATCGGGCGCTTGTAGACGGCGGGCTCGGGGAACTCGACGGCCTCGCCGTCGAAGGCCAGCTGGTCGGCGGTCTCGGCGACGGCACACGCCTGGGTGCGCAGCTCGGCGACGCCGGCGACGCCCGAGCCGGAGACGGCCTGGTAGGTGGTGGCGATCAGCGCGGTGAGGCCGGCCTCCTGGTGGAGCGGCTTGAGGACCGGCATGGCGGCCATCGTGGTGCAGTTCGGGTTGGCGATGATGCCCTTGGGGCGGTCCTTGATCGCGTGCGGGTTGACCTCGGACACGACGAGGGGGACCTCGGGGTCGCGGCGCCAGGCGGAGGAGTTGTCGATCACGACGGCGCCCTGGGAGGCGACCTTCTCGGCGAGGGCCTTGGAGGTGGCGCCGCCGGCGGAGAAGAGCACGATGTCGAGGCCGGTGTAGTCGGCGGTGGAGGCGTCCTCGACCGTGACGCCGTCGACGACGGTGCCGGCGGAGCGGGCGGAGGCGAAGAGCCGCAGCTCGTCCACCGGGAAGTTGCGCTCCGTGAGGATCTTGCGCATGACCGTGCCGACCTGACCGGTGGCTCCGACGATTCCGACCTTCACGGGGACTCCTCCGTACGTATGTGCAGGGTGCTGCTGGTCCATGATGCGTATGTCCCGGGGCGCCTTGTCCAATCCATTGTCCAAGGAGCGGACGCGTCGCGGACGACGATCTTCCGGACGCGGAAGGGGCGGACACCGGTTCCGGTGCCCGCCCCCTCACTCGCGTGGTGTTACGGGGTGACCGCGCCGATCAGGACGCTGCCGGTGCCCGCGACGGTGCCGCGCGCGTTGAGCAGCTGGACCTCGCCGAAGAACTGGCGACCCTCGGGGGCCGCACCGGCGACGACGACCTCGGCGGCCACCGGGGCGGTGGCGCCGTTGGCCAGGGTGACCGTCTTCGACTCGTCGACCTTCACGGTGCCGAGCGCGGACGAGTAGTACACGTCCTTGTAGTCGTACGTGGTGCCACCGGCGGCCTGGACCGCGTAGCCGTCGATGACGACGGTGTACGTGCCCGCGGCCGGCTTGACCAGGGAGACGGACTCCTCCGAGTCGCCGTCCGCCGACTGGCCCACCGTCGCGCCGTTCAGCGTGACGGTGAGGTCGAGGTCGGCGGCCTTGTCGGAGGTGTTGCCGATCGCGATGTCGAGCCGCTCGACGCCCTCACCGATGGTGATGGTCTTCGTCTGCTGCTCGTGGTGCTGGATGGTCGGCGTCTCGCTCTTCTGCGAGCCGAGCGAGCCGCCCTTGAGGGTGCCCACGATGCCCGCGAAGCGGTTGGTGACCTGCCACTGGACGGCGGCCGGGGTGCCGATCTTCGCCTCGGCGACCGTCTGGACGGCCGGGTCGAAGTCGGCGCCGAGGGCGGTGACGTTCAGCGTGTACGGGTTGTCCAGGTCCGGCGACGTGCGGCGGGACTCGACCTCGATCTCCCAGACGCCGGGCGTCGGGTTCGCGTAGGACCGCAGGTCCGGGCGGCACTGGTTGGCCGGGTTGTAGTGCGGGTAGCACTGCGTGGTGGCGCTGTCCTCGACGCCGACGCCGTACGGGTGGATGGAGATGAACCGGGTCTGGCTCTTCTCCTTCAGACCGCCGAGCGCGACCTCCAGCGTCTTGGCGCCCTGGGGCACGGTGACGAAGTAGGACTTGCTGCTGTTGCGCTGCACCGAGCCCGTGGCGGAGAAGCTGTAGCCCGGGGCGGCCAGCTCGTTCGAGACGATCGAGGTGGCGAGGATCTGCTTGTCGACGCCCTCGGTGAACAGGTCGTCGGCCTCCAGGATGGCGCTGTGCGCACCGGCGGTGGCGGCGCGGGCCTGGAGCTTGACGGTGACCGGCTTGTTCAGCGGCAGGGCGACGAAGTCCTCGCCGAGGATGCGGAAGGTGCCGTCGTTGTACTTCAGGCTCAGCTCGTGCCAGACCGGCCGGTTCGGGCCGTTCGTGCGCGTGATGGTGACGTCGTAGACCTTCTTCTGGCCGACCTTGAGGCCGCCCTCGCGGTCGTACACACCGGTGCCGGTGTGCGGGGCCGGGAAGATCACGGTGTCGACCGGGGCCTGGACCGTGTAGTCGTGGGCGGTGGCACCGTCCTTGATCGACTCCCAGGCGTCCTCGATGTCGATGAGGCCGGAGCCCTGCTCGTGCGCGGCGACACCGGGGATGCGCTTGGCGGTGGAGGTGAGCGCGGTCCGCAGGGTGAGCGGGGAGAGCGCGATGCCCTTCTGCTTCGCGGCCGAGATCAGCAGCGCGCTCGCGCCCGCCGCCTGCGGCGAGGACATCGAGGTGCCGTTGAGCATGCCGTAGCCGGCGGGCAGGGTGTAGCCCGCCTCGGCGACGCCGGCGCCCGGCTGCCAGGTCGGGATGGTGTTCACGGCCGAGCCGGGGGCGGTGATGGTCGGGGTGAAGCCGCCGTCCTCACGCGGGCCGCGCGAGGAGAAGGGGAACATGGCGTACTTCTTCTCGACCGCGGAGCCGTAGTTGGCGGCCCAGGTCGACTGGGAGACCGCCGCGCCGACCGAGAGGACCTTGTCGGCCAGGCCGGGGTCGCCGATCGTGTTGATGCCGGGGCCCTCGTTGCCGGCCGAGATGACCAGCTGGACGCCGTACTGGTCGATCAGGCGGGTGTAGAGGCGCGAGCGGACGTTGTCGCCGTCGTTCTGCTGCGGCAGGCCGCCGATCGACATGTTGACGATGTCGACGCCGCGGTTGACGACGAGGTCCGTCATGCCCTCGGTGAGGGCGGTGTTGGTGCAGCCGCCGGACCAGGTGCACGCGCGCGAGGAGACGATCTTCGCGCCGGGGGCGGCGCCGTTCATCTTCCCGCCGAAGAGGCTGTGGGCGGCGGTGATGCCGGCGACGTGGGTGCCGTGCGAGGACTCGACGAGACCGATGTTGACGAAGTCGCGCTTCTGGCCGACCCAGGTCCCGCCCAGCGGGTCCATCGGGACGTCCTTGCGGATCTCGACGACGAACGGGGTGCGCTCGGTGACCTCGGTGGCCGGGTTGTCGGTACCGAAGTAGCCGATCTGGTACCCGTCCTTGTACGGCTTCATCGGCGCGTTGTCCGTGAAGTCGTTGTTCTGGTCGGTGTCCACGCGGACGGTCCCGGCGGCCGGGTCGTACAGCATGCCGAAGACGTCGGTGGTGTCGCCGTCCCGGTTGATGTCGCCCTTGGGGTCGCCGCCCTTGGTGGCCGCCTCGGTGAAGCGGCTGAACTGGTAGGAGCCCGCGGGGGCCGTCCAGCTCTGGCCGGCGCCGGTGAAGACGGGGCCGGCGACCGGGGTGACCTGGGCGCGCCAGGTGGCGTCGCCCTCGGTCAGCGGGTCGGTGGCGGTGACCCAGTCGACGATCTTGCGCTCGCCGGTGGTGGTCTTCTGCAGGGCCGGGTGGCCGAGGTCGACACCCGAGTCCAGGATGCCGATGGTCACGCCGCGGCCGTCGGCGTTCGGGTGCTCCTTGACGAAGTCGACCGCGCCCGTCTCGTACGAGGGGTTGTACGGGTTCTTCGCCGGGGTGTCCTTGCCCGGGGCCGGGTAGGTCGTGGCGACGGTGGTGCCGGAGACGGCACCCGTCGCGGCGCCCGCGTCCGGGGTCGGGTCGTCCAGCGGGATCTCCGCCTGGAGGTCCACGGACTGGACGGAGGAGAGGCTGGTGGCGGCCTTGATGGCGGCGGCGGCCTTGGCGGTCGGCAGGGTCGCGCGGACGTAGCCGAGGGCGTCCTGCTGCTTGCCGACGGAGGCGCCCGCGACGGCGTCGAGCTGCGCGGCGACCTGCTCGGTGGCGCCGGGGACGGTGGCGACGAGGACGGTGACGTTCTTCTCGCCGCTCGCCTGGGCCTCGGTGAGCCGCTGGGCGTCGATGGCGCCGAGCTTGTCGGCCGGGTCGGAGGACTTGACCGGGGGCGTGGTCGCCGGAGCTTCGGCGGCGAGCACGGGGGCGGCACCGGTCGCGACGAGGGCCGCGACGAGTCCGGCGGCGGCCGCGATGCGGGCCGCGCGTCTGGGCCCGTGCGTCGAGCTTCCGGGTATGGAGCTCCGAGTTTCGGGGGTGGTCATTTACATCCCTGTTTGTGAAAGGAGGGTGTCCGGAATCTGATGCCGGATGACCGCTCAGCCTTTCGCAAGGGACAGGGGTTTGTGGAGAGTTGCCCGGGGCCGGATTGCCGCCGCGGCACAAACCCGCCAGCGCGCCGGACGCGCCACGCGGGACGAACTCACCTGAAAGGGGGCGAGTCGCAGCCTCGTGCGACTCAACTCTCCTTCGTACGGGCGTAGTGGCGGGAGGCCTTGGCGCGGTTGCCGCAGACCGCCATCGAGCACCAGCGGCGGGTGCCGTTCCGCGAGGTGTCGAAGAAGTGCAGGATGCAGGCCTCGTGGGCGCAGGCCCGGATCCGGTCGGGCGCGGTGCGCAGCAGGTCTAGGTAGTCGCGGGCGGCGGTCCAGCCGGGCCCCCAGGCGGGATCCGCGAACTCGGCCTCCTCGCCGGGGCCCTCGGCGGTGAGGGTGGCCCGGATGCGGCCGTGCCCGAGGACGGAGTCCACGCGCGCGGTGGCGGCGGGGTCGCCGGGCCGGTCGACGAGCGCGGCGAGCGCGTCCCGGGCGGCGAGGGTGTGCCGCAGGGTGACCGCGTCGGCGGCGAAGCGCCGCTCCAGGCCGTTGGCGGAGAGCCAGACGGAGAGCCCCTCGACATCCGTGAGCAGGTCCTGGCGGACACCTTCGTCGTTCCAGCGGGTGTTCAGCAGGTCCAGAGAGACGGGCTCGCCGGTGAGCGGCCGGGGGTCGATGGCGGTCATGGGCGGGCACCCTCCTCGGTGGACTAACCCCTCAAGAGTACGTGACCGGTTGACTCTGGCTCCGACTAACCTCTAAAGTCGTTGTAGAGGGTTAGCCCGAGGTGCTGCCCCGCCCCCGAAGGGAACGGTCATGTCCGCGATCGGCACGCTCGCCACCCACCACGTCGGCCTCAACGTCACCGACCTGACGCGCTCGCTCGCCTTCTACGGCGACGTCCTCGGCTTCGAGGTCCTCGGCGAGGGCGCGGAGAAGGACAGCCGGTACGCCTTCCTCGGCCAGGACGGCCGCCTGGTCCTCACCCTCTGGCAGCAGGCCGAGGGCACCTACGACGCCGGCCGGCCGGGCCTGCACCACCTCGCGTTCGAGGCGGAGTCCATCGAGCACGTCCGCGCCGCCGAGGCCGCGCTCACGGCACGCGGAGCCACGTTCGCGTACGAGGGCGTCGTCGCCCACCGCGAGGGCGCGGCCTCGGGCGGCATCTTCTTCCACGACCCGGACGGCACCCGCCTGGAAATCTCGGTCCCGAAGGGCGCGGAGGGCACGGAGGCCCCGAACGAAACGGCCCCGACCTGCGGCTTCTTCTAGTCGCGCCTGGTTGTGGGCAATCGTTCCGCATGGGGGTCCCCCCAGGACGAAGTCCTAGGGGGAGGAACGGGTGGGCACAACCACGAACGCGCCAGCCGCGCCGAGGCCCCGCACCCGCACCCACCGACCCCGCACTCCCGGAGGCCCCCGTGAACACCGCCTACAACCCCGGCTCCCTGGCCATCCAGGCGCGCGAGGGCGTCCAGGACCTCGCCGCCCACGTAGGCCGCTCCATCACCCCCGGCATCCGCCCCGTCGCCGCCGCCTTCCTGGAAGCCCAGCCCATGCTGATGCTCGGCACGGCGGACGAAGACGCCCGCGTCTGGTCGACCCTCCTGACCGGCGCACCCGGCTTCGTCCGGGCCACCGGCCCCCACACGGTCTCGGTCGCCGCGCCCCTCCCCGAGGGCACGCCCGACGGCGCCAAGGTCGGCACCCTGGCCCTGGACCCCCGCACCCGCCGCCGCATGCGCCTCAACGGCACGGCCACGACCAGCCGCCGGGGCTTCACGATCGAGGCCGAGCAGGTCTTCTCGAACTGCCCGAAGTACCTCCAGAAGCGCGAGTGGTACGGCTCCGAGCCCACCGGTCCCGAGGCCGCCGCCGCACGGCACGGCGAGGCGCTCACCCCCGACCAGATGCGCCTGGTCCGCGCGGCCGACACCTTCTTCATCGCCACGGCCGCCCCCGACGGCCTCGACACCAGCCACCGGGGCGGCAACCCCGGCTTCGTCCGGGTCGACACGCCCAACGAGCTGAGCTGGCGCGACTATCCGGGCAACTCCATGTTCCTGACCCTGGGGAACCTGGAGGAGGACGGCCGCGCGGGACTGCTGTTCCTCGACTGGGAGACGGGCCTGACCCTCCAGCTCAGCGGCCTCGCGCACACCGAGTACGGCCCCGAGGGCCGCGTCACCCGCTTCCGCGTGGACCGCGCGATCGAAACGCCGTCGGGCAGCCCCCTGCGCTGGTCGCCCCCGGAGTACTCCCCGGCCAACCCTCCCCTCTGGAGCCCTCGTTGACGACCGCCACCACGCCCACCGCCACCACCACCGCGCCCACCGCCCGGCCCCGCCCCACGGCGCCTCCTCGCCCGCGCCCCCGGATCGTGCTGGCCTCCACCGCGACGAGCGTGACCGCCCTCCTCCTCCTGGTCGCGGTCGGCACCGTCCTCCGTCAGCCCCTGCTCATCCCGCCCCTCGCCGCCAGCATGGCGCTCGTGGCCGGCGCCCCCGACCTGCCGCTCTCCCAGCCGCGCTCGGTCCTCGGCGGCCAGCTGCTCTCCGCCCTCACCGGCTTCGCGGTCCTGGCCCTGGCCGGTCCGGGCCTCTGGGGCGCCGCGGTGGCGGGCGGACTCGCCCTGGGCGTGATGATGCTCGCCCGTACCCCGCACTCGCCCGCCGCGGCCACGGCCGTGATCGTCGCCCTCCAGGCCCCGCCCTTCTGGTCGTTTCTCGGCCTTCTCGCGCTCGCCTCCCTCCTCCTGGTGGCCGTCGGTCTCGCCGGCGCCCGCGCGACGGGCCGCGCCTACCCGGCGTACTGGCTCTAACCTCGCTCCATGACAACCGAGTTGAGGGTGGCGGCCTACGCCGTGTGTGTCCGGGGCGACGAGATACTCCTCGCCCGCTGGGTCGCCAAGGACGGCGTCAAGCGGTGGACCCTGCCGGGCGGCGGCATGGACCACGGCGAGGAGCCCGTCCGTACCGTCGTCCGCGAGGTCGAGGAGGAGACCGGCTATCTGACCGAGCCCACCGCCCTCCTCGGCATCGACTCCATCCGGCGCTCCTGGCTCCGCCGGCTCGGCGGGCCCGGCGACTGGCAGGGGCTGCGGATCATCTACGAGGCCCAGGTCACCGGGGGCGCCCTGCGCAACGAGACGGGAGGCTCCACCGACCTCGCCGCCTGGCACCCGCTCGACTCCGTGACCTCCCTCGTCCGCGTCGAGCTCGTCGACATCGGCCTCCAGCTCTGGCGCGACCGGCCGCCGCTGGGCCGCTCGCACCTCACCGACCCCGCGAACGGCTGAAAAGCACTCAACCACCAAGATCGCTCTCAACCCGCTCGCCGGGCCCCGCGGTCCCCTCCCGTGACCGATCACGTCTCACGTCCGTACGTCAGGGGAGCCCCGCATGTCAGCCGCCCGCACCGCCCGTACCGTCCTCGCCGCCACCCTCGTCGCGGGCCTCACGGCCACCGTCCTCGCCACCCCCGCCCTCGCGGCCGCGGAGCCGGCACCGGCGCACCACAAGGGCCACGCGGCCACCCAGCAGGCCCTCGACGCGGCCGTCGCCGCCGGGGTCCCCGGTGCCGTGGCCCAGGCCCGCGACGGGCGCGAGCGCTGGACCGGCACCGCGGGCGAGCGCAAGGGCGACGACCGCTACCCCGTCGGCTCCATCACCAAGTCCTTCACCGCCACCGTCCTCCTCCAGCTCCAGGCCGAGGGCCGTATCGACCTCGACGACCCGGTCGAGAAGTGGCTCCCCGGCGTCGTCCGCGGCAACGGTCACGACGGCGCCAGGATCACCGTCCGCCAGCTGCTCAACCACACCAGCGGCATCTACAGCTACACCGAGGACCCCGCCTTCCAGGAGCGGGTCTTCGGCCCCGGCTTCCTGGAGCACCGCTACGACACCTGGACCCCGCGGCAGCTCGTGGCCGTCGCGATGGCCCACAAGCCGGACTTCGAGCCGGGCGCCTCCTGGAACTACTCCAACACCAACTTCGTGCTCGCCGGCATGGTCATCGAGAAGGTCACGGGGCGCCCGTACGGCAAGGCCGTCGAGAACCGGATCATCAAGCCGCTCAAGCTCCGCGCCACCACCGTCCCCGGCACCCGCTCGGCCATGCCGGAGCCCAGCAGCCCGGCGTACTCCAAGCTCTCCCGGGACGTGAACGCCCCCGTGCACGAGGTCTCCGACCTCAACCCGAGCATCGCGGGCGCGGCGGGCGAGATCATCTCCGACTCCCGCGACCTGCAGACCTTCTACTCGGCCCTGCTCAAGGGCCGGCTCCTCAGCAAGGAGGGCCTGAAGGAGATGACGACCACCGTCCAGATCTCCCCCGACTACCCGAACGTGGGCTACGGCCTCGGGCTGATGAAGCAGAAGCTCAGCTGTGGGGAGGAGGTCTGGGGCCACGGCGGCGGCATCCACGGCTCCACCTCGCTGGCCCATGTGACCCGCGACGGCGAGCACTCCCTCGCCGGGAACTTCAACGCCGACTGGACGGGGGGCACCGACAAGGTCATCGAGGCCGAGTTCTGCGGCACCGACCCGAAGAAGTAGCCCTCACCGCGGCAGGACGACGACGTACGCGGCGGGCTGCCGGTCCGGTGCGGCCATCAGGGCCGTACGGACCACGGTGGCCTGCTGGTCCATCGCCTCGCGCAGCTTGCGCGGGGTGAGGTGGACGACCGTGATGCCGAGCCGCTCCAGGTGCTCCCGCTTGCGGGTGTACTCGGTCCACAGCTCGTCGTCGTCCTGCCGGGGCGCCCGGGTGTCCAGCTCCACGGCGACCGCCTGGTCCGGCCAGTAGGCGTCCACCCCGCCCAGGTGCGGGCCGCCCGGCAGCCGCAGGTCCACGTTCCACAGCGGGTCCGGCAGCGCGAACTCCCGCACCATCTCGTAGAGCCGCTGCTCGGAGAGCGAGCGCCCCTCGGCGAGCAGCGTGTCCACCGCGTCCACCACGTGCGGCCGTGACAGCAGCCGGGCCCGGCTCAACTCCCGTACCACCGCGCCCGGTTCGCAGTGCCCGCCGCGCACGGCCTCGGTGAGCAGCCGGCGTACCGTCTCCGCGTCCGTGAGGCCCGCCACCGCGTCGGCGACGGCGCGGGCCACCGGGGCGGCGGGGAGGCCCGTGAGCTCCACCGGCTCCGGCGACTCGGGGGCGCGCACGATCCGCACCCAGCCGGTCGAGCGCAGCCGCCGGGTGCGCGGCACGAGCACGTCGATCCGGTCCAGCGCGGTGAGCGGGGGAGCGGCGGAGAAGCGGTGCAGGGCCAATGCGGCGAGGCCGGTGATCATCGGGTCCGGCCCCTGCTGGGGGACGGCCCCGGTCCTGCGGGCGTAGAGCAGCGCGGCCCGCAGCCGGTCCTCGCTGGTGGGCGGCCCGGGGTGGAGCAGGAAGACGCCGGGGAGGAGCTGCTGCCAGCCGCCGGGCCGGCAGTGCGCGGCGACCTCGGCGGCGGGGACGCCCTGTGCCCTCAACTGGTCGGCGGACGCGAGCCGTTGCGGACGGCCGGTGTGGGAGGAGAGGGGGAGGGGGCGGGGGGTGATGGGGGTGTTGTGGTTCATGCCGGGGGTCTTCCGCTCCCGAAGGCTCCCCTAACCCCTGTTACACGCCCGTCGACATTTAGGGACAACCTCGCCCTAAAGTACGCACGTTCGAGTGCCGATGGGGGCGGCGCCCCGAAGAGTGCCGCCCCCGTCGACGTACCGACTACTCCGCGGCGCGCCCGTCGCAGTCCTGCGCGCGCAGCGCCCGCGCCAGGTCGTCCCGGGCCTCCAGGACGAGGCGGCGCAGCGCCGGCGCGGCCGCCGCGTGCTCCGACAGCCAGGCGTCCGTCGCGGCCAGCGTCTCCGGACGGTCCTGGAGCCCCGGGAACAGGCCCCGGACCACGTCGATGCCGATCTGGATCGACCGCTCGCCCCACAGCCGCTCGATCGCCGCGAAGTACTTCTCCGCGTACGGCGCGATCAGCTCGCGCTGCGAGGGCTGGACGAAGCCCGCGATGGTCGCCTCGACCAGCGCGTTCGACAGGGTGTCCGACTCGACGACCTGCGCCCAGGCCTGCGCCTTGACCGCCGCCGAGGGCCGCGAGGCGAGCAGCCGGGTCTGGTGCCGCTTGCCCGTCGCCGTGTCGTCGAGGGCCAGCTCCTCGCCGATCCGGGCCTCGTCGGCGCGGCCGTGCACGGCCAGCGGGGAGAGCAGCGCCCAGCGCAGCTCCTGGTCGACGTCGAGGCCGTCGATCTTCGCCGTGCCGTCGAGCAGCCCCTCCAGGAGCTGGAAGTCGGCCTCGGCGGAGGCGGTCGCCGCGAAGAACCGCGCCCAGGTCAGCTGGTGCTCGCTGCCCGGCTCGGCCACCCGCAGCTCGCGCAGCCCGCCCTCGGCGAGCAGCCGCCCGCCCTCCTCGCGCCACGCGGGCGCCGCGTACAGGGTGACGGCCGACTTCGCCCAGCCGTGCACCATCTGGAGGACGCCGATGTCGGTCTCGCGGCCCGCGAAGGCGAGCGCGACGGAGACGAAGTCCCGGGCGGGCATGAGCCCGTCGCGGGTCAGGTTCCACAGCGCCGACCAGCACAGGGCACGGGCCAGCGGGTCGGTGATGTCGCCGAGGTGCGCCCGCAGGGTCGCGAGCGAGCCCTCGTCGAAGCGGATCTTGCAGTAGGTGAGGTCGTCGTCGTTGACGAGCAGCAGGTCGGGCTTCTCCTCGCCCGCGAGCTCGGTGACGACGGTCCGGGCGCCGGTGATGTCGGCCTCGGCCCGCGCGTACCGCACGAGCTCCCCGCCGGAGAGCCGGTAGAGGCCCACGGCGGCGCGGTGCGGGCGGAGCTCGTTGCCCTCCTGGAGGACGGCGAGCTCGGTGATCCGGCCCTCCGCGTCGTAGGTGACGGCCGGGGTCAGGCTGTTGACGCCGGAGGTCTGCAGCCAGGACTTCGCCCAGGCCTTCATGTCACGCCCGGAGGTCTCCTCCAGGATCGCGAGGAGATCCGCGAGACGCGTGTTCCCGTAGGCGTGGCGCTTGAAGTAGCGGCGCGCGCCCTCCAGGAACGCGTCCCGCCCGGCGTACGCGACGAGCTGCTTCAGGACCGAGGCGCCCTTGGCGTACGTGATGCCGTCGAAGTTGAGCTTGGCGTCCTCCAGGTCACGGATGTCGGCCGTGATCGGGTGCGTGGACGGCAGCTGGTCGGCGCGGTACGCCCAGGCCTTGCGGTTGTTGGCGAAGGTCACCCAGCTGTTGGTGAAGCGGGTGGCCTCGGCGTTCGCGAAGGAGCCCATGAAGTCCGCGAAGGACTCCTTCAGCCACAGGTCGTCCCACCACACCATGGTCACCAGGTCGCCGAACCACATGTGCGCCATCTCGTGCAGGATGACGTTGGCCCGGCTCTCGTACGCGGCCTGGGTGACCTTGCCCCGGTAGATGTACTCCTCGCGGAAGGTCACCATGCCCGGGTTCTCCATCGCGCCGAGGTTGTACTCGGGGACGAAGGCCTGGTCGTACTTCCCGAAGGGGTACGGGTAGTCGAAGTTGTCGTGGAAGAAGTCGAAGCCCTGCTTGGTGATCAGGAAGACGTCGTCGGCGTCGAAGTGCTTCGCGAGCGACTTCCGGCACATCGCGCCGAGCGGGATCTCCAGGTCGCCACGGGTGTAGCTGTCGGTGACGTAGTGGTACGGGCCGGCCACGACGCACGTGATGTACGTGGAGATCGGCGCCGTCTCCGTGAACCGCCACACGCCCTCGGCGTCCTGCTCGCCCGCGCCGTTCGACCAGACCGTCCAGCCCTCCGGCGCCGTCACCGCGAAGCGGTAGGGGGCCTTGAGGTCGGGCTGCTCGAAGTTGGCGTACACCCGGCGGGCGTCGGCCGGCTCGTACTGCGTGTAGAGGTAGACCTCGCCGTCCTCCGGGTCGACGAAGCGGTGCATGCCCTCGCCGGTCCGGCTGTAGGCGCACTGGGCGTCCACCACGAGCTCGTTCTCGTCGGCGAGGTCGTCGAGCGCGATCCGCGCGCCGTCGAAGACCACCGCCGGGTCGAGGGAGCGGCCGTTGAGCGTGACCGCGTTCACCGAGGGGGCGATGAGGTCGGCGAAAGTGCTCGTACCCTCGCCGGTGCGGCGGAACCGGATCGTCGTCACCGAGCGGAAGGTGCGCACCGGCTCGTCGGAGTCGCCGACCGCCGACCGCAGGTCGAGGACGACCTCGTACCCGTCGACGGACAACAGCGCGGCCCGCTCGTGGGCCTCGTCGCGGGACAGATTCTCACCGGGCACGGTCACTCCTTCGTGGCGCGTTCGAAACAGCACCGATCCTCCCATGTGCGGCTGTCACCCGGGACCCGGGAATGCGTCAGCGCGTCCGGGGGTTCCCTTCTTTCGGCGCACGACCTACTTCCTTCCGAGGCACCACCGAGGAGTGACATGTCCGAGACCAGGACCACCGCCGAGTTCTACTTCGACCCGCTGTGCCCCTGGGCATGGATGACCTCCCGCTGGATGCTGGAGGTCGAGCAGGTCCGCCCGGTCGACGTGCGGTGGAAGGTCATGAGCCTGGCCGTGCTCAACGAGCACAAGCTGGACGAGGTGCCGGAGGAGTACCGCGAGCTGCTCGCCACCACGGCCTGGGGCCCGGTCCGCGTGGTGACCGCCGCCAAGGAGCTGCACGGCGAGGAGTACGTCGGCAAGCTCTACACGGCGCTCGGCACCCGCTTCCACAACAACGGCGAGACCCCGACCCGCGAGGCGATAGTCGCCGCCCTGGAGGAGGTCGGCCTGCCGGCCGAGCTCGCCGACTTCGCCGACAAGGACACGTACGACACCGAGCTGCGCGCCTCCCACAAGGAGGGCATCGAGAAGGTCGGCCAGGACGTCGGCACCCCGGTCATCGCGGTGCCGGGCCCGACGGGTGACGAGGTCGCCTTCTTCGGCCCGGTCGTCACCCCGACCCCGCGTGGCGACGCGGCGGCCCGGCTGTGGGACGGCACGCTGCTCGTGGCGTCGACGCCGGGCTTCTACGAGATCAAGCGCACGCGCACGGCGGCGCCCAGCTTCGAGTAGTCCCCGCATGGCAGACGGCCCCCGCGATTGGGGGCACCCCCAAAGGCAGCTTTGGGGGAGTCATCGCGGGGGCCGTCCTCTTTCCGCCTGCCCGGTGAAGGTTGAGAAGACGATCACGAGCAGGACGTTCTCAGATGCCGATGAGCGGGGTGCGCCCCTTGGCGTCGGCGTAGCGCCTGTTCACGTCCTGCCAGTTGACGACCTGCCACATGGCCTCGATGAAGTCGACCTTCTGGTTCTTGTACTGCAGGTAGAAGGCGTGCTCCCAGGCGTCGAAGACCAGGATCGGGACCGAGCCCTGCCCGACGTTGCCCTGGTGGTCGTAGACCTGCTCGACGATGAGGCGGCCGCTGATCGGCTCGTACGCGAGGACGCCCCAGCCGGAGCCCTGGGTGGTCGCGGAGGCCTTGGTCAGCTGGGCCTTGAACTTCGCGAAGGAGCCGAAGGACTCGGTGATCGCGTCCGCGAGCTCACCGACGCCGTCGGCGGCGAGCGGCTCGCCGCCGCCGCCGTCCTTCGGGCTGTTCATGTTGTTCCAGTAGATCGAGTGGAGGATGTGGCCGGAGAGGTGGAACGCGAGGTTCTTCTCCAGGCCGTTGATCGCGCCCCACTGGTCCTTCTCGCGCGCCTCTTCCAGCTGCTCCAGGGTGTCGTTCGCCCCCTTGACGTAGGCGGCGTGGTGCTTGTCGTGGTGCAGCTCGATGATCTGCGGATTGATCACCGGCTCCAGCGCCGCGTAGTCGTACGGCAGCTCCGGAAGTGTGTAGATCGCCATGTGCCCGAGCCCTTCGATGGCTTATTGCAACCTCTATGCAAGTGCAGGCTAGCAGTAGGTGCGGGAGAAGTTGATCAGCCCTTCGTCCTAGGTCCAGGTGGGTCCCGTGCCCGGACATGACGAAACCCCCGGACCGAGAGGTGGTCCGGGGGTTTCGCGCGAGGGTCGGTCAGGAGGCCCGTCCGGCCGCCGTCTTCTGGCGTACGAATCCGACGACGGCGAGCAGCAGGGTCAGGCCGCCCGTCGAGTACAGCTGGACGCGGGTGCCCTCCTCACGGGCCATCAGGACGAAGACCGCCGCCATGCCGGCCAGCGCCACCCAGGTCAGCACCGGGAAGGCCCACATCTTCACGACCAGCTTCTCGGGCGCCTCGCGCTCGGTGCGGCGGCGCAGCTTCAGCTGGGCGGCGGCGATGAAGAACCAGACGACCAGGATGATCGCGCCGATGGTGTTGAGCAGCCAGATGAAGGCCTTGTCCGGCGACCAGTAGCTCAGCAGCACACAGCCGAAGCCGACGACGCAGGAGACGAGCACGGCCGGGCGGGGCACCCCGCCGTACAGCTTGCCCAGCGCCTTCGGGCCCTGGCCGCGCGCGACCAGCGAGCCGGCCATCCGGGAGGCGCCGTAGATGTTGGCGTTCATCGCGGAGAGCAGGGCGACGAGGACGACCACGTTCATGATCTGGCCGGCCGCCGGGATGCCCAGGTGGTCTAGGGCGGCGACGTACGGGCCCTTCTCGACGACCGCCTTGTCGTCCCAGGGGACGAGGGTGACGATGACCGCCATCGAGCCGATGTAGAAGAGCGCGATCCGCCACATCGCCGTACGGACGGCCTTGGCGACGCCCTGCACCGGGTGCTCCGACTCGGCCGCCGCGATGGTGACCGTCTCCAGGCCGCCGTACGCGAAGACGGAGGCCAGCAGGCCCACGATGAGGCCCTCGGAGCCGTGCGGGAAGAAGCCGCCCGTGCCGCTGAGGTTCGCGGTGCCGGGGGAGTCCGTGCCGGGCAGGACGCCGGCGATCGCGAGGACGCCGATGCCGAGGAAGAGGACGATCGCGCCGACCTTGAGCGCGGCGAACCAGAACTCGAACTCGCCGAAGTTCTTCACGGCCGCCAGGTTGCTGACGCAGAAGACCAGCATGAACAGCGCGACCCAGGCCCACTCGGGGCTGCCGGGGAACCAGCCGGTCATGATCTTCGCGGCGCCGATGCCCTCCAGGCCGACGGCGACGCAGAGCAGGAACCAGAAGGCCCAGCCCGAGGTGAAGCCGGCCCAGGAGCCGAAGGCGCGCTCGGCGTGGACGGAGAAGGAGCCGGAGGCGGGGTTCGCGGCCGACATCTCGCCCAGCATCCGCATCACGAGCATCACGAGGACGCCGGATATCGCGTAGGCGATCACGATGGAGGGTCCGGCGGCGGCGATGCCGGCGCCGGAGCCGACGAAGAGCCCGGCGCCGATGACTCCGCCGAGGGCGATCATCGAGAGATGGCGCTGCTTGAGGCCGTGCGACAGGCCCTCGGCAGGTGCGGTCGCGCCGTCCTTGCGGTCGGCCGGCGCGGGCGCGGTGGTCCGAGACATGGGCGAACCCTGTTCACTAGCTGAGACGGGGAGGGAAGCCCACAGTCTGGGTGGGCACACCGCTCAGAGGGAACCGGAGTCCGCTATACGGTCACGACCTTCACACAAGGTGAAGAATCAGTTCCGCTTTGTTGAGGACATGCGCAGCTCCCGGACCCACGCCACGAGCAGCACGGCCCCCGTCGCCCCGGCCGACCACAGCACCTGCGGCCGCGCCCCGTCGTCGACGAGCATCAGGACGAGCACCGCGCCCATCGCGGCCAGCGCCACCCAGGTCAGCCACGGGAAGCCCCACATCCGCAGCGTCAGGGTCTCGGGCGCCTCCCGCTCGATCCGGCGCCGCAGCCGCAGCTGGGAGACCGCGATCAGCGCCCACACGAAGAGGAGCACTGCCCCGACCGCGTTCAGCATGTAGAGGAAGACGGAATCCGGCCACTTCAGATTGAGCAGGACGGAGACGAAGCCGAAGGCCACCGAGGCGAGCACCGCCCGGCGCGGCACCCCACCGCCGGTGATCCTCAGCAGCCCCTTCGGCGCCTCCCCGCGCTCCGCGAGCGAGAACACCATCCGGGACGAGCCGTACAGGTTGGCGTTGAGCGCCGAGAGCAGCGCCACGAACACCACCACGTTCATGATCTGGCCCGCCGCCGGCACCCCGATCGCGTCCAGGACCGCCACGTACGGCGACTCGCCCGGCCGCATCGAGGTCCACGGCAGGAGGGTCACGATGACCAGCATCGAACCCACGTAGAAGAGGAGGATCCGCCAGACCGCGCTGCGCACCGCCCGCGCCACGTTCCGCGCCGGGTCGTCGGACTCGGCCGCCGCGATCGTGACGACCTCCAGACCGCCGAAGGCGAAGACGACGGCGAGCACGCCCGAGACCACCCCGGACCAGCCGTTGGGCAGGAAACCGCCCTGCCCGGTCAGGTTCGCGAGCCCCACGGGGTCCGTGTCGGGCAGCCACCCGACGATCGCGAGCACGCCGAGCACCAGGAAGAGCACGATCGCGCCGACCTTGAGCGCCGCGAACCAGAACTCGAACTCACCGAAGTTCTTCACCGCCGCCAGGTTGGCGAGGGTGAACACGATCATGAAGATCAGCACCCAGCCCCACTGCGGCACCCCCGGCACCCAGCCGTGCGCGATCCGCGCCGCGCCCGTCGCCTCCACGGCGAGGACCACGACGAGCAGGAACCAGTACAGCCAGCCCACCGAGAACCCCGCCCAGCGGCCCAGCGCCCGCTCCGCGTGCACCGAGAACGCGCCCGAGGCGGGCATCGCCGCCGACATCTCGCCGAGCATCCGCATCACCAGCATCGCCAGCGCGCCGGCGAGCAGATACGAGACCACGATGCCCGGCCCCGCGACGGCGATGCCGGCGCCCGAGCCGACGAAGAGACCGGCGCCGATGACCCCGCCGAGCCCCAGCATCGTCAGATGACGCTGCTTCAGGCCGTGGGAGAGAGGCTCCGGTTCGGGGGCGAGGGAGTCGTGCATAGGGGGGCTCGCGCTCTCTGACAGTTTATGGAGACTCCACAGTCTCTCCGTTGACCTTCCTCTGACGCAAAAGGGACGTCTGTCAGGGAGTTCCCCGTGACAAGGGTCACGTGGCGCGAGGCATGAAATCGGTCCTTTGTCGAAACCCCATGAAGTGCTCGGCTCGCGCTTTGTCGGCGGCTGACGGTGATCGGTCGTTCACTCCTGGCATACCGTCAACCTGTCCCTCTCACCCTCACCCCCGCGGAGTACCGATGAGCACCGCCGCCGCCCCCGTCCGCTCCCTCCGGGCGGGCACCGTCCTCGCCGACCTCATCCCCGCGAGCCGCGCCCGCGACATCGCCCTGGTCGTCGGCGGCGCCGCCCTCACCGGCCTCGCCGCGCAGATCTCGGTCCCGGTCCCCGGCTCCCCGGTCCCGGTCTCCGGCCAGACCTTCGCCGCCCTGCTCGTCGGCACCGCGCTCGGCGCCCGCCGCGGCTTCCTCGCCCTCGCCCTGTACGCGGTCGCGGGCATGGCGGGCGTCCCGTGGTTCGCGCAGGCCACCTCGGGCTACGGCATGCCGTCCTTCGGCTACATCCTCGGCATGCTCCTCGCCTCGACCGTCGTCGGCGCCCTCGCCCGCCGCGGCGCCGACCGCTCGGTGCTCCGCACCGCCGGCGCGATGGTGCTGGGCTCGGCCCTCATCTACGCGGTCGGCGTGCCGTACCTGGCCCTCGCCACCGGCATGACCCTCGGCCAGGCCGTCGCCGCCGGCCTCACCCCGTTCCTCATCGGCGACGCCCTCAAGGCCGCGCTCGCCATGGGCGCCCTGCCGGCCGCCTGGAAGCTCGTCGGCCGCAAGGGCTGAGCCCGGAGCCGTACGCGAAGGGCCCCGCCGCTCCCGGGGGAGCGGCGGGGCCCTTTCGTACCCCTGAGGAGGGCGAGCGGACTACACGCGCTCGAGCTCCTCGGCGGGGGCGGTGTTCTTGCCGAGCCGCTGGCGGACCAGCGCGATCGCGATCACGAGCGCGGCCACGAGCAGGGACAGCACGACCTGCTCACGGTTGCTTCCGCCGTCGACGACCATGTAGCCGAGGACGCCGACGATCATGGCGATGGTCGCCCACGTCAGGTACGGGAAGAGCCACATCCTCACGACCAGCTTCTCCGGCGACTCGCGCAGGATGATGCCGCGCATCCGCAGCTGGGTCACGCAGATGACCAGCCAGACGAAGAGCGCGACCGCGCCCGAGGAGTTCAGCAGGAAGGCGAAGACGGTGTCGGGCCACTTGTAGTTGAAGAAGACCGCGACGAAGCCGAAGACGACCGAGCCGAGGATCGCGGCGGTCGGCACGCCCCGCTTGTTGGTCCGCGCGAAGGCCTTCGGCGCGTCGCCGCGCTGACCGAGCGAGAACGCCATGCGGGAGGCCGTGTAGAGGCCCGAGTTCAGGCAGGACAGGACGGCCGTCAGGACGATCACGTTCATGATCTGGCCGGCGTGCGGGATGCCGATGGAGTCGAGGGCGGCGACGTACGAGCCCTTGTCGACGATCGACTTGTCGTTCCACGGCAGCAGCGTCAGGACGACGAAGATCGAGCCCAGGTAGAAGACGCCGATCCGCCAGATCACGCTGTTGGTGGCCTTGGTGACGGCCTTCTGCGGGTCCTCCGACTCGCCGGCGGCGAGCGTGACGATCTCACTGCCCATGAACGAGAAGACGACCATCAGCACACCGGTGAGGACCGCGCCCGCGCCCATCGGGAAGAAGCCCCCGCTGTCGGTGAGGTGCGCGAATCCGGCGCCCGGGTTGTCCGAGCCGGGCAGCACGCCGAAGACGGCGAGCAGACCGATGACGACGAAGGCGGCGATGGCGACGACCTTGATGCCGGCGAACCAGAACTCGAACTCGCCGTACGAGGCGACGGAGCCGAGGTTGGTCGCGGTGAGCACCACCATCACGATGAGCGCCCAGCCCCACTGCGGCACGGCGGGGATCCAGCTCTCCAGGATCTTGGCGCCCGCGGTCGCCTCGACGGCGAGGACGACGACCCAGAAGAACCAGTACAGCCAGCCGATGCTGAAACCGGCCCAGCGGCCCAGGGCCCGGTCCGCGTAGGCGGAGAAGGAGCCGGAGGACGGCCGGGCGGCGGCCATCTCGCCGAGCATCCGCATCACGAAGACGACCATGGCGCCGACGAGCGCGTACGAGAGGAGGATCGCGGGGCCGGCTGCGGCGATGCCGGAACCGGAGCCGACGAAGAGACCGGCGCCGATGACGCCGCCGATCGCGATCATCGACAGGTGGCGGTTCTTGAGACCGGCCTTGAGGCCGTCGGAGGACTGCGCGGGGCCGGTGGTACCGGTCTCCTGGCCGTCCTTCGTCAGGGTCGGTTGCGTGTTCATCGACGCTTCCTTGTGTGTGGGGGCTGCTCGGGTCGCGAGCCCGAGCATTGAACACTGTGGACAGGGGTGATCGGAAGACCTCATTCCGGATCGTTGTACGGACGACCTCGCGAGGGTCGAAGGTCCGTACCAGCCGGGTGAAGCTCCCGACCCCGCTGCCTGCTACCCGGGCCCTGACGTGCCACACTCGGCATCATGCGCGTCTATATCGGTTCCGACCACGCCGGCTTTGAACTAAAGAACCACCTCGTCGAGTGGCTCAAGGCCCACGGCCACGAGCCCGTCGACTGCGGTCCCCACATCTACGACGCCCAGGACGACTACCCGCCGTTCTGCCTGCGTGCCGCCGAGAAGACGGCCGCGGACCCGGACAGCCTGGGCATCGTCATCGGCGGCTCCGGCAACGGCGAGCAGATCGCCGCGAACAAGGTCAAGGGGGTGCGCGCCGCCCTCGCCTGGAGCGAGCAGACCGCCGCCCTCGGCCGCGAGCACAACAACGCCAACGTGATCTCCGTCGGTGGCCGGATGCACACCCAGGAAGAGGCGACCAAGTTCGTCGAGATCTTCCTGAACACCCCGTACTCGGGTGACGAGCGTCACACCCGCCGCATCGACATGCTGTCGGCGTACGAGACCACCGGCGAGCTCCCCCCGATCCCCGCGCACCACCCGCAGGAGCCGACCGCCTGATGCCCGAGGGGCACACCATCCACCGGCTGGCCGCCGACCACCGCGAGCGGTTCGGCGGCCGGCCCGTGCGCGTCTCCAGCCCCCAGGGCAAGTTCTCCGACTCGGCGGCCCTGCTCGACGGGACGACCCTGGAGACGACGGAGGCCCACGGGAAGCACCTCTTCCTGGGCTTCCCCGGCGAGGAATGGATCCACATCCACCTGGGCCTCTTCGGCAAGGTGAACTTCGGCGACGCCCCGGCCCCGCCGCCCACGGACACGGTCCGGCTGCGCCTCGCGAACCCCGACGCGTACGTCGACCTGCGCGGCCCCACCACCTGCGCCCTGATCACGGACGCGGAGAAGCAGGCGATACACGCCCGCCTGGGCCCCGACCCGCTCCGCGAGGACGACGACCCGACGAAGGCCTGGCGCCGGATCTCGAAGTCCCGGACGACGATCGCCGCCCTCCTCATGGACCAGAAGGTCATCGCGGGCGTCGGCAACGTCTACCGCGCCGAGGTCCTCTTCCGGCACGGCATCGACCCGTACCGCGCGGGCAGGGACCTCACGGCGGGGGAGTGGACCGCGATCTGGGAGGACCTGGCGGCCCTCATGCGCGAGGGCGTCCGCCTGAACCGCATCGACACGGTCCGCCCCGAGCACACCCCCGAGGCCATGGGCCGCCCGCCCCGCGTGGACGACCACGGCGGCGAGGTCTACGTCTACCGCCGCGCGAACATGCCGTGCCACATCTGCGGAACCGACATCCGCACGGCGGACCTGGCAGCCCGCAACCTCTTCTGGTGCCCGACCTGCCAGGCCTAGGTGTGGGCTCCGCCCGCCGCCCCCGTTGTGGGCAATCGTTCCGCAGGGCGGAACGGGTGGGCACACCCCCCCCAGGGCGCTGCCCGTCCCCGTCCCGCCCACCCCTAGGGCCTCGTCCTAGAACCCGTGCGGCAGCCAGGGCGCAACAGGCGAGCCGAAGGCTACGGACGCCTCGACCAGCGCCCCTTCACGCAGCTCCCGCACCCGCCCGGCCGAGGCGAGCGACACCAACGAGGTCCCGCCCAGGTACGCGGCCCCCAACTCCCGCACGGTCAGTGCGAGATCCGGCGCGTCCCCCGTACGCACACAGGTCGCCCCCTTGGCGTCCCCCGTCAACCGCCACCGCCCCGCGTTCCACGGACAGAACGCGTCCTCGACCTCGAACACCACGTCCACCGGCGCCTGATACGTCCGCGCCTCAAGCGCCGCACCCACCTCCACGAGCCGCAGGTGCAAGGCGTCCCGCACCGTCGGCTCGCAGCGCCGTACGTCGCTCACCAGGTGCTGCCAGCCGTCGTCCACGGGCCGGCTGCGGAACCGTACCGACGAGGTCAGGTCCACCGAGCAGAGGAACCGCCACAGCGTCGCCTCGGTCAACGGGTCGAGACCCATCAACTGGCGCATGACCACCGATCCGTTGGCCCCCGCGAACGACCAGTCCGGCTTGATCGCGTAGTGCGCGAACCCCACGACCTCCCCGTCCCGCTCCGCGAGCACGCACTGCAGCGGCGACGCGCCCTCCCGATCGCCCTCCGGGTCGAGCAGCGGCAGCCGCTCCCACCCGGGCCGCCGCGCGAGCATCCCGGGCCGCGCCGGCACCAGCTTCGCGTACACCGCCTCACAGGTCGCGGCGGACTCCGTCGGGTCGGCCCGGCGGAGGGTGACCCGGTCCACGCCCTCCGGCACCGTGAGCCGCACGCGGTTCGTGTCGATGTCGGCGTGCACCGAGTACGCGGCGATGCCGTAACCGAACCGTCCGTAGATCCCCGGCTCCGAGGCCGTGAGCACGGCCAGGCACTCGCCGGCGGCCCGCAGGTCGTCCAGCTGCCGCCGCATCATCGAGGTCAGGATCCCGCGCCGCCGATGAGTTCCGGCCACGCTGACCATCGTGACCCCGCCCGCCGGGACCGACGCCCCGCCCGGCACCGTCAGCCGGAACGTGAACGCCCCCGCCGTCCCCACGCACAGATCGCCGTCCCAGGCGCCCAGGAAACGGTCGTACTCGGTCAGGTCCTGCCAGAGCCGCCGTTCCTCCGGAGACTCGGGCACACCGCCGAACGCGAGCTCGAGGACTCCGTACCAGCGGTCCCACTCCGACGGGTCGAGAACCCGCAGTTCAGTCGTCATATGCCATCGATATCAGCGGGCACGCGCCCGGGGCGACCCGATTTCACGCGCATTGTCACCGGGGTACCCCTGCACGATGTCCGACGGGATGGATAGGGTCCAGGCCAATGGGACAGCGCGCCGGAGTGAACACGTACGCGGCCCGGACACGCAGGCGCGTGCGCCGGGCCCGCGTCGCGGTGCGCAGATCCGCCGTCGACTACTTCCGCGGCGACGGCGCCGACTGGCTCGCCTTCGCCGGACTCCTCCTGATGATCCCCGCCATCGCGTGCGGGACCCTCCTCGACCCCGTCTGGTGCGCCCCCGCCGCGCTCGTCCTGCCCATCGTGGCCGGCGGCCTGCTGCTGCGCCCCGCCAGCCTGCTCGGTCTGTACGCGGCGGCCGCCGGCGCCCTCATCGTCGAGTCCGTCGTCCTCGGCCCGTACACCCAGGGCCCCGCCAGGGTCACCCCCGGCACCGTCCTGGTCGTCGCCGCCTGCGGACTCTTCGGACTGCTCATCGCCCAGTTCCGGGCCCGCGTCGGCGTGCCCTGGCGGCGCGGCGGCACCATGCTCTTCGACCTGCGCGAGCGCATCCGCGTCCAGAGCGCCCTGCCCCGGCTCCCCCAGGGCTGGCACCGCGAGATGGCGCTGCGGCCGGCCGGCGGCCAGTCCTTCTCGGGCGACTTCGTCGTCGCCGCCCGCACCCACGGCGGACGCACCCTGGAGGTCGTCCTCACCGACGTGTCCGGCAAGGGCATGGACGCGGCCTCCCGCTCCCTCCTGCTCTCCGGCGCCTTCGGCGGCCTCCTCGGCTCCCTCCCGCCGCACGGCTTCCTCCCGGCGGCCAACGGCTACCTCCTCCGCCAGAACTGGGACGAGGGCTTCGCCACCTCGATCCATCTCGTCCTCGACCTGGAGTCCGGCGACTACGAGCTCTTCTCCGCCGGCCACCTGCCCGCCCTCCAGCTCCACGCGGGCAGCGGCCGCTGGGAGGAGAAGGCCGCCGACGGGCCACTCCTCGGCGTCTACGACGGGGCCGAGTTCCACCCGGTCAAGGGCTCGCTGCGGCCCGGTGACGTCCTGATGCTCTTCACAGACGGCCTGGTGGAGGCCGCCGACCGGGACATCGCCGAGGGCATCGACCGCCTCACCGGCGAGGCCGACCGCTGCGTCGCCGAGGGCTTCGAGGGCGTCGCCTGGCACCTGATCGAAGCCGTCGCCAAGGACGTCAACGACGACCGGGCGCTGCTGCTCCTCTCCCGCCCCGCCTGACGTGATCTTCTGCACGACGATTCGTCACCCGGCAGCCAGGGCAGGGGGGTTGGTGGCACGATGGAGACAGCGGGGGGTGTTCCGAGACAGGGGCTCCCTGGTGGGCAAGGTGGGACCGACCAAGGGTGTGATCAGTTGTGGCCATTTCACTGTCTGTGGTGTTGCTGTTGGCAATCATCCTGGTGGTGCTGATCCGCGGGGGGAACCTCAAGGGCGGCCCGGCCGTGGTCGCGGTCCTCTTCGGCTTCTTCCTCGCCTCCACCGGCATGGCGGACGACATCCAGCGCTTCCTGGACTCGATAACGCAGACGATCGCCGCCATAAAGTTCTGAGCGGGCGCCGGGCCCCGGTGGCCCGAAAGCGCAGAAAACCCCAGGGTGACCTGGGGTTTTCTGTGTCAGAGCGGGTGACGGGAATCGAACCCGCGTAGCTAGTTTGGAAGACTAGTGCTCTACCATTGAGCTACACCCGCACAGCATCGCGCCGCAGGTCACGAGGACCGCGGCACGAGGAGCATGGTAGCCGGTCAGGGGCGTTCCGTGCACACCCGGAAAACGGGGGGCGCCGCACAGTCCCCGTCCATGTACCCTACGTGTCGCACCGACGGGGTGTGGCGCAGCTTGGTAGCGCGTCCGCTTTGGGAGCGGAAGGCCGTGGGTTCAAATCCCGCCACCCCGACCATGACGATCACGCGCCCACCTCGCGCGTTCTTGATCACGTTGTGGGCGTCATCCCGCTTGCGGTTACTATGCAAGCTGCGTGCCCGTGTGTCTTTCTGACCGGGCCGACCCGCCGGAACCGCCACACGCGGCCCCGGCGGATTCCAGGAATCAGCCACAAGGAGACCGAACCGTGAAGAGCGCCGTGGAGACCCTGAACCCGACCCGGGTTCGGCTCACTGTCGAGGTGCCCTTCGAGGAGCTCAAGGACAGCCTCGACGCGGCGTACAAGAAGATCAACCAGCAGGTCACGGTCAAGGGCTTCCGTAAGGGCAAGATCCCGGCTCGCGTGATCGACCAGCGGTTCGGCCGCGGCGCCGTGCTGGAGGAGGCCGTCAACGACGCGCTCCCGAAGTTCTACACCGAGGCCGTCAACGAGGCCGAGGTCAACCCGCTCGGCCAGCCCGAGGTCGACATCACCGAGCTGAAGGACGGCGAGCTGCTGGCCTTCACCGCCGAGGTCGACATCCGCCCGGCGATCGAGATCCCGGACTACTCCGGCATCGAGGTCACCGTCGACGCGGTCGAGGTCACCGACGAGGACGTCGAGAAGTCCGTGGAGCAGCTCCGCGAGCGCTTCGCCTCGACGAAGACCGTCGAGCGCGCCGCCCAGGACGGCGACGTCGTCACGATCGACCTCGAGGCCAAGGTCGACGGCGAGGTCCTGCCCGACGGTGTCGCCTCGGACGTCTCGTACACCATCGGCTCCGGCGAGCTCCTCGACGGCATCGACGAGGCCGTCAAGGGCCTGGAGGCCGGCGGCGAGGCCACCTTCACCTCGCAGCTGAAGGGCGGCTCCGCCGAGGGCAAGGACGCGGAGGTCACCGTCAAGGTCACCGCCGTCGCCGCCCGTGAGCTCCCCGAGCTCGACGACGAGTTCGCGCAGATGGCGTCGGAGTTCGACACCCTCGACGAGCTCAAGGCCGACAGCCGCAAGCGCCTCGAGAACATGAAGCAGTTCGACCAGGCCACCCAGGCCCAGGAGCGCGTCCTCGACGAGCTCCTCAAGCTGGTCGAGGTCCCGATGCCCGAGAAGCTTCTCGAGGACGAGATCAACACCCGCAAGCACAACCTGGAGCACCACCAGCTCGGCCAGATGGGCCTCGACCTCGCGAAGTACCTGGAGATCCAGGGCAAGACCGAGGAAGAGTTCCTGGCCGAGACCAAGGAGCAGGCCGAGAAGGGCATCAAGACGCAGTTCATCCTCGATGAGCTCGTCAACAAGGAGAAGCTCGACGTCTCCCGCGAGGAGCTCACCGAGCACCTGTTCCGCCGTGCCGCCTCCTCCGGCATGAGCCCCGACCAGTTCGCCCAGGCCGTGGCCCAGCAGGGCCAGGTGCCGATGCTCGTCGGCGAGGTCGCCCGCGGCAAGGCCCTCGCGGTCGTCGTCGAGGCCGCCACGGTCAAGGACACCAACGGTGAGGTCGTCGACCTCTCGGACGACGAGGACGAGGTCGTCGAGGCCGCCGCCGAGGCCGTCGAGGCCGTCACCGGCGAGGCCGAGGTCTCCGAGGACAAGTAAGGGCCCCCGCCCCCGGCGGACCCTGCTCCACGGGCCCGTGCGCACTCCTGTGCGTACGGGCCCGTGGACGTACCGGGACCCCCTTACACACCCCCAACTACCTTGCGCTCCCAGCGAACAGTTCGGGAACCGGGATGGCGTTGTCCGACCTGCGCGTTAGGGTCCATGAATACGAGGGCACTGCCCTCAGAACAAGACGCTGAGACGGCTTGGGGCCGTCGGAGACGAGCAGGTGGATACGTGACGAATCTGAAGCCTTACGCCGCGGGTGAGCCGTCCATCGGTGGCGGCCTCGGCGACCATGTCTACAACCGGCTGCTCGGCGAGCGGATCATCTTCCTCGGCCAGCAGGTCGACGACGAGATCGCCAACAAGATCACCGCGCAGATGCTCCTCCTGGCCGCCGAGCCGGAGAAGGACATCTTCCTGTACATCAACAGCCCCGGCGGCTCGGTGACGGCCGGCATGGCGGTCTACGACACCATGCAGTTCATCCCGAACGACGTCGTCACCATCGGTATGGGCATGGCGGCCTCCATGGGCCAGTTCCTGCTCACCGCCGGCACCCCCGGCAAGCGCTTCGCGCTGCCGAACACCGACATCCTGATGCACCAGGGCTCCGCCGGCATCGGCGGCACGGCCTCCGACATCAAGATCCAGGCCGAGTACCTCCTGCGCACGAAGAAGCGCATGGCCGAGATCACCGCGCACCACTCCGGGCAGACCGTCGAGGCGATCATCCGCGACGGCGACCGCGACCGCTGGTTCACCGCGGAGGAGGCCAAGGAGTACGGCCTCATCGACGACATCATCACGCACGCCGCGGGTGTTCCGGGCGGCGGCGGCACGGGCGCCTGAGCGCCGGCAGCCCGCCCAAGAGCCCCAGACCTCCGCCGAACGCCACCAGGACGGTGAACACCCAGATGCAGAACAACCTCTCCCCGAGCGGCCTCTACACCGGCGCGCCGATGGACAACCGCTACGTCGTGCCGCGCTTCGTCGAGCGCACCTCGCAGGGCGTCCGCGAGTACGACCCGTACGCGAAGCTGTTCGAGGAGCGCGTGATCTTCCTCGGCGTGCAGATCGACGACGCCTCCGCCAACGACGTCATGGCGCAGCTCCTGTGCCTGGAGTCGATGGACCCGGACCGCGACATCTCGATCTACATCAACAGCCCGGGCGGCTCCTTCACCGCGCTCACGGCCATCTACGACACGATGCAGTTCGTGAAGCCCGACATCCAGACGGTCTGCATGGGCCAGGCGGCCTCCGCCGCGGCCGTGCTGCTCGCCGCCGGCACCCCCGGCAAGCGGATGGCCCTGCCGAACGCCCGTGTGCTGATCCACCAGCCCTCCGGTGGCACCGGCCGTGAGCAGCTCTCCGACCTGGAGATCGCGGCCAACGAGATCCTGCGCATGCGCAGCCAGCTCGAAGAGATGCTGGCCAAGCACTCCTCGACGCCGATCGAGAAGATCCGCGACGACATCGAGCGCGACAAGATCCTGACGGCCGAGGACGCCCTGGCGTACGGCCTGATCGACCAGATCGTCTCCACCCGCAAGAGCACGGCCGCCGCCGAGCGCTGACGCCCGACCTTCCCTCGGCACGGTCCGCACGGGCCCGCGAGGCCCGTGTGGCCGAATCGCGACCATGTGAACCGTGCCAAGGGGGGCCCGAACGGGGGGCCCGGCAAGGTACCGTCGAATATGAGGCACCAGGAGTCGCTGAACCAAGCGCTCCCAGGCGAAGGGGAAGCACCTCGTGGCACGCATCGGTGATGGCGGCGATCTGCTCAAGTGCTCGTTCTGCGGAAAGAGCCAGAAGCAGGTGAAGAAGCTCATCGCGGGACCCGGTGTGTACATCTGCGACGAGTGCATCGACCTCTGCAACGAGATCATCGAGGAAGAACTCGCGGAGACGAGCGAGGTGCGGTGGGAGGAACTCCCCAAGCCCCGCGAGATCTACGAGTTCCTCGAGGGGTACGTCGTCGGGCAGGAGCCCGCGAAGAAGGCCCTCTCGGTCGCGGTGTACAACCACTACAAGCGCGTCCAGGCCGGCGAGAACGGCGGCGCGCAGGGCCGTGACGACGCCATCGAGCTGGCGAAGTCCAACATTCTGCTGCTGGGCCCCACGGGCTCGGGCAAGACGCTCCTGGCCCAGACGCTGGCCCGGATGCTGAACGTCCCGTTCGCCATCGCCGACGCGACGGCGCTGACGGAGGCCGGCTATGTCGGCGAGGACGTCGAGAACATCCTGCTCAAGCTGATCCAGGCGGCCGACTACGACGTCAAGAAGGCCGAGACCGGGATCATCTACATCGACGAGATCGACAAGGTCGCCCGTAAGAGCGAAAACCCGTCGATCACGCGTGACGTGAGCGGTGAGGGCGTGCAGCAGGCCCTCCTGAAGATCCTGGAGGGCACGACGGCCTCCGTCCCGCCGCAGGGCGGCCGGAAGCACCCGCACCAGGAGTTCATCCAGATCGACACGACGAACGTGCTCTTCATCGTGGGCGGCGCCTTCGCCGGCCTGGAGAAGATCATCGAGTCGCGGGCGGGCGCCAAGGGCATCGGCTTCGGGGCGACCATCCGCTCGAAGCGCGAGATCGAGGCGAGCGACCAGTTCCAGGAGGTCATGCCGGAGGACCTGGTGAAGTTCGGGATGATCCCCGAGTTCATCGGCCGTCTCCCCGTGCTCACCTCCGTCCACAACCTGGACCGCGAGGCGCTCCTCCAGATCCTGGTCGAGCCGCGCAACGCGCTGGTGAAGCAGTACCAGCGCCTCTTCGAACTCGACGGCGTGGAACTGGACTTCGACCGCCCGGCCCTGGAGGCCATCGCCGACCAGGCGATCCTCCGCGGCACCGGCGCGCGCGGCCTGCGCGCCATCATGGAGGAGGTCCTCCAGTCGGTCATGTACGAGGTCCCGTCCCGCAAGGACGTGGCCCGCGTGGTCATCACGGCCGACGTCGTCCGCAACAACGTCAACCCGACGCTGGTCCCGCGGATCGTGAAGAACGACGGCAGGCACGAGAAGTCGGCCTGAGCCGCCCGGACATGGAAGGGGCGCCCCGCCGACCGGC